>SMXK01000046.1 GCA_004356265.1 Bacteroidota bacterium | reverse complement strand
GGATGAAACGTATGGATGGTACCAGGGCATGGTGCGAAATCTTTGAACGGGTTTTCAGCGTTGATGCGGCACTCGATAGCATGTCCGAGAAGTGGTATTTCACGCTGCTGGACGGCTTCACCCATGGCTACTCTGATCTGATATTCGACCAGGTCGCAATCCGTCACTTCTTCTGTAACCGGATGCTCGACCTGAATACGGGTATTCATTTCCATGAAATAATAATTCCCCTGATCGTCCAGCAGGAATTCTACTGTTCCGAGTCCTTCGTAATTAACAGACAGTGCCCCTCGAATCGCGGATTCTCCCATACGCGCTCTCAATTCCTCGTCAACGACCGGGGAAGGAGATTCTTCCAGTAATTTCTGGTGGCGACGCTGAATCGAGCATTCCCGCTCCCCAAAATGAATGCAGTTTCCCTGTCCGTCCCCCAGGATCTGAATTTCGATGTGGCGTGGCCCGGAGACAAATTTTTCGATGTATACACCTCCGTTTCCGAAAGCGTTTTCGGCTTCCGCGGATGCCGTGTTATACTGATGCTCAAACTCTTCGGCATTCCGGGCGACGCGCATCCCGCGTCCTCCGCCACCTGCGCTGGCCTTTATCATTACGGGGAAACCCATTTCGGACGCAACCGCCAGCCCCTCCTTCGAAGTTGGTACTTCGCCATCGGAACCGGGAACGACCGGGACACCGGCTTCAATCATGTTCTTTTTAGCGACACTCTTGTCACCCATCATGCGGATGGATTCAGCAGATGCGCCAATGAACTTGATGTTGTTGTCGGCACAAACCTCACTGAAATCAGCATTTTCAGCCAGGAATCCGTACCCCGGATGAATGGCGTCCGCTCCGGTGACCTCGGCGGCCGCGATAATTCGGTCCTGCCTCAGATAGGAGTCTCGTCCTGGCGGGGGCCCGATACAGACAGCTTCGTCGGCGAAACGAACGTGCAACGAGTCCCGATCTGCCGTAGAAAAAACAGCAACCGTTTTAAGCCCCATTTCGTGGCACGTCCTGATGATTCGAAGCGCAATTTCGCCGCGGTTAGCGATTAAAACTTTTTTCAACTCAAACGGGGTATGCTGTAGACCACTTAGCTGGTCTCAATGATAAAGAGAGGCTGGTCAAACTCGACCGGATTAGCATTCTCAATCAGGATTTCGGTAATCACGCCTGCAACTTCACACTCTATTTCGTTCATCAGTTTCATGGCCTCGATGATACACAAAATGTCACCTGGCTTCACCGATTGACCGACTCTCACAAACGGGTCGGATTCCGGATTAGCCGACTCGTAATAGGTGCCGACTATCGGAGCATGAATCTCTGTTCCTGTTTTGGCCGGCGCTGCGGCATCAACCTCAGAATTGGAACCCGACGGGGTAAGTTCGAGGCCAGCTGCAGGAAATTGAGCAACCAGAGGCTGAACAATCGGGGCAACAGGCGCAGCCACCGGAGAGTTTTTCCGGACTACGATTCTGAGGCCTTCTTCTTCGATCTCTATTTCGGATACGCCGCTTTCTGCAACGAGGTCTATAATCTCTCGCAATCGGTCGAGATTCATGAGCGACTCCTTCTTTGTGTGAATGGGTGCAAGCTGGGATTACAATCTACACGTTTACACGCGTGACGTATTCTCCTTTTTCGGTATTGACGCGAATCACGTCTCCTTCATTAACAAAAAGCGGGACGTTTACGATAGCTCCGCTTTCAAGCGTGGCCGGCTTGGTCGCGCCCTGAGCCGTATCGCCTTTTATTCCAGGTTCGGTAAAAGAGACCATTAATTCAACACTGCCCGGAATTTCAGTCGTCAAAGCTTTTTCTGTTTCGCTATGGAATATGATATCGATAGTGCCACCTTCTTTGATGAACTCTCGTCCCTGCACGGCATCTCTCGGAAGCGAGATCTGGTCGTAGGTATCGGAATTCATGAAATGTAATCCCAGATCATCCTCATACAGATACTGGTATTTACGACGCTCAACACGCGCCTCCTCTATTTTTTCGCCCGCACGGAACGTGTTGTCGACCAATTTACCAGTCCGGATGTGTCTCAATTTAGTGCGAACAAAAGCGCCGCCTTTTCCTGGTTTGACATGCATAAACTCGACGATAGACCAGATGTCGCCGTTCCAGATCATGCTGAAGCCGTTTCGAAAATTACTAGTATCCGCCATGAAATACTGCGATGGTGTTTGACTTGATTAGAACAGAAAATATACCATTCAGACCGTATTGGTGTCAATTTGAAGCTTTCGAAGATCGTGCATGAAAACAGGCACTAAATTGCGGCGCGCAGACACGCTGACATGCAGACATGCAGACCCATTGACGCGCAGGGCTTCGGGCCCCCAGGTCCGCACCTGCGAGACTTGTCATGTCTTTTTAAACCTGTCAACCAGTGCGTCGATTTCATCGGCGGAGAGTGAGTACGAATTGTCACTTTTGGTTGCCCGGGTGCTCTCGACGATGACGGACGAGGCAACGTTTGATCCGGCGGGCCCGTCGGGTGCAGCGTTAGAATGGTCGTCCGGATTCGTGGCGAATTTCGCTGATCGCTTTTGAGAAACGGGTTTTTCGGAACGAACAAATTTTGTTTCTCGTGGGCTTGTGCCCGGTGATCCTGCCCGCGCACGAAGTCTGGATTCGATTTCATCCATCCACCCCGGTGAGTCATTTCGGTCTGCCTGACTGGTCTTCCTCTTCGCAGATTCTGCCCCGTACCGTAGGGACCCAGCGATCGTTTTCGTTCCAGGATGTATAGGATTTGTCTCGAAGGCCACTCGTTTTATATTGATTAAGTCCATGGGAGAGATGTTGTCACTGGTAATGGATCCGCCAATGGTGCCAGGCCCCAGGGTCATTGCCGGGAACAGTTGCGTGGTAAACCCCACAGATCCCAGCGCACAAACTGTATTGACAACGATGCGCATGGCAGGTTTTTCGAGACCAAAAGCCTCGATTATTCGCTCATTGCCAGCGTGAATGCCCAGCGTGTGTCCGAGCCCTCCGAAAGACAGAATAGATTTACACATTTCACATCCTGCCTCCCATCCGTCCCGCTCGTATAGAGACAGGATGGGCGACAACGTTTCCATAGAAAGTGGTTCATCCTTTCCGACCGACGTCACCTCGGCCACCAGCGTTCGGGTTTTGGGAGGCACTGAAAAGCCGGCTTTCTCCGCAATGTAAGCCGGGCTCCGGCCAACCTGATCCACATTCAAGCGGCCATCCACCTGTATATATTTCCTCAGTTTTGACTTTTGATCTTCGTCGAGAATGAACGCGCCGGCCTTCTTGAGATGCTCGATCAACTTATTTTTGATGGGGGCATCGGCCACGATGCTCCTTTCTGTCGAACACAGGGTCCCGTGATCAAAATAGGATCCGTACACGATGTCTTTTGCGGCCTTTTCGATGTCCGCAGATCGATCCACATAAACAGGCACGTTCCCCGACCCTACACCGTACGCTGGTTTTCCTTTAGAATACGCAGATTTGACCATCGCTGAGCCTCCGGTCGCCAGGATCAGATCCGTTCGCTCGTCCTCCAGAAGTGCATTCGTTCCGTCCAGTGAAATCTCAGTCATACATCCGAAAAGACCTTCGGGGGCACCGGCCGCGTAGGCAGCATCTGCCACAACTTTCAGGGCTTCCGCGGTACATTCTGCTGCGCGGGGGTGTGGGCTCATCACTATGGAGCACCGAGCTTTAGCCGATATGATCGCTTTGTAAAGAGCCGTGGACGTTGGGTTTGTAGAGGGAACCAGTGCCGCAATCAGACCCATCGGAGTGGCAATCTCCCAGATGGAATTACCGTGAGTCTTGTTAATGATGCCGCATGTCCGCATGCCCTCCATTCGTTCTCCCAGCGTACGCGTTGCAAATAAATTTTTCTCGATTTTACTTTCGACGCGGCCGAATCCTGTTTCCGAAACCGCCAGCGTTGCCAATCGATCCGCCTGACTGACCCCGGCTTTTATCATGGCAGCAACAACGGTGTCGACCGCAGCCTGATCGAACATGTGATATTTCTGAAACGCTTCGGCCGCCTGTGCCAGCAAGGTGCGAGCCTGTTGTATCGATCGGAGATCTGAGTCCATTTTTCCACATCTGATGGTTCGATTCGAATATGCATTATCGCGACGTGGCGCGCAATAAGAAACTGCTCTCAAACAGGCGAATTTGAAAGAATTTGCCGTACTACAAAGAAAGGTGTGACCGACATACAGTACATATCGCCACCAGAGGAAGTAGATGAGTTTCTACTTGCTGCCTATTTGTCCGATGGTCTCCCCAAAGAGATCCGACAGGAGATTGAATTGTATCTGCTGGGTAACAGCGATGCGCGCGATCTGCTTGGTCTTGCGAGCCACGCTTTGGACGGCGCGCGCACGTCGTCGTCGTCGCGGTTGTCTGACGGGCCTGTGAAGACAACACTCATGAGCGAGCCGGGTAGCAAACCCCGAACACCCATTGTTGTCGCCAAACATTCGTTTTCCGACAATTTATTTTTGCGCATGCAGATTGGAATTGCCACCATTCCGATCTTCGTTATAGTGGTCGGTTTATTAATCTGGAGCCTGTTCCCTAAGATGTTGGAGTCGACTCCTCAATTGACTATTGCCGCCGCGCTTGCCGCCATGTGGGTGCCCACACTGGACGCCGCGGAGAAAACTATTACATGGCCCGCTGTCGCGGCTGCCTCCAACTACGCCGTCGTGGTTTACAATCCAGAAGACAACAGTATCGTGAACCTGGCTACGACCAACAAGACGTCACTATCAGATTTGCAAGCACTCGCATACACCTATCGGGATGCCCATCCGGGTGTGTTATCTATCTGGGTGATGGCGCTTGACACCGGTGGCAACGTCATTCGCAGTTCGACGGCAATTAAGCTTGTCTCGAATCGGTACGCGTTGTGATTATTCTCTGGTCTTGAATAAGACCGTATCAGCGTGGAATCAATAAATTTCGCAATAAAAGGAAGCTTGTTCGTATCAACTTCAATATCAGGAGTGAATATCAAGATTCGGCACGGCATTTGACATCAAATTTAGTATCCCTCAACAGATCCCTGATTGCCCTCACTGATGGACCCACAAGAAAGTATTAAAAATCGATATTTACCGCTCCACTCCTCTGGGGTTGAAGCAGTAGATTCCTCCTGGGGAGGAGTCTACCGTGGCGGTGCATATTTGTATTACGGTGAGGCAGCTGCCGGTAGAAGCCTACTGACTCTCTTGTTTGCAGCGGCTGGAAATGCTCTCGGTGAGCAGACCATTTTGATTTCTTCCGACCGGTATTCAGAGCTCGTTATTCAGTCCGGCTCACTCGGTATTGATCTTGAGGAAGTATTGGAGTTAGGCAACCTCCATCTCGTCCGGATTCCACCGCAGATCAAACTTAGAGATCTTGGCGACGACGGCGTTGCGCAGGCTCTTCACAATCTGATTTCGCCTTTCAAGACGTATCGCCCCGAGCGCATTGTCATAAATGATTTCATGCCGTTTGTTGCCTTTCGCTCATTCGAAAGATTCAGGATAGAATATGTTCGATTTCTGGAAGAGACGGACTCGTTGGGTGCTACGCTGATTATGGCCATGCCGGAGCCAGCGAACGATCACTCACAACGTGTCATCGATTTCATGATGCAGCATGTGACGGGATGTATCCACATTGAAAGGAATAAGGCGGACCCTGGATCCACCCGCCGGACGTTAACGCTGATTCCGGTATTCGGGCACATCAAACGTTTCACGTTCGAACACTGGGACCTGGAAGATATTGTTTCAACGATTCCGCGATCCGAAACGCCGCAAATTCGCCGCGACAAATACAGTGATAAAAAAGGCATTGTCCTGAAAAGCGATGATCCAGCTTCGTCGAGCGCAAAGGATTCGCCGAGTGGATTTTTGCACACGCCGCTGGTGATTTCGCCAGAGGTAACAAAGCCGTTACCATCAACTTCAGAAGAAAACTCAGAGGTTGAATCCGTTATTGATGATCTGCTCGACATCGCTGAACCCTCAGCAATACCCGTTACACGAGAAACTATGGACCCGGTACAAATCGACCCACTCACCCTTCCCGTTGGAAGTGGTCTCGACGTAGATATTACTAACAAGGCAGCATTTGTTCATCGAATTGAACGTGCTGCAGCAAGCGCGAAGGAGCTCGGTGACACATTTGTCCTTCTCGCGCTGCGACTTGAAAAGGAGGGGGAAGACGATGCGGACGCTGAAAACCGGGCAATTGGTTTCGAGTTTATACTCGACGTAGTTCACGATATTCTTCGCCCTCATGACGATATGCTCGCCGATATGGAAGGCGAACAAGTAACCGTACTGTTGGCACATGCTTCAGAGGATGATACCGACGAGTTTTTCCGGCAGCTGCGTGATCAATTAACAGCTCAAGCCCCGCAGCGCGGTGAACAACTTCTTTCGAAGATCGCCGCGATTGTGGCGAAAAATGGAGAACCGTTCAAATCGATAGCCGAGTTCGTCGAATACGCTTTTGTCGGGCAACAGGAATAATTGTTAACTCCGAAGCATCCTGACGAGATCAGCCGTTCCGATCGGGCCGTGCCGGTAAAGTAACGGCTCGCCGTATTCGGCTCCGATTCTGTACCCGAATGCTCTGGCTCTTGCTTCGATCCATTTGATAAATCCAGGATCTGAAACGAATGTTTTCGGCTCGTTGTTGTCAGCGTCGTAGTCTGGGTTGTGTACCTGTGATCCGTATGCGTTTATCGCCTGCATGCGCTGCTCCCATGTGGCAGACACATCAACAACAATGCTGGGCTCGAACGGGATGGACTGCATGTAATGCAGCACATGATCAGGCCGGAATGGCTCCAGGTCCACACCATCGAGACTCCGGACACCGACTTTTGACAAGCCAGCATGAAAAACAGCGTCTGTAATCAGTTGTGCTGCATCTGGATGATCGGGATGACGACAGTCCGGAGCAGGAATAAGAATGATTTCTGGTCTGAACGTCCGGAGCACACGCACAACAACATTTCGGTTGGGCACGGTTCGCTCAATATTGCCATCTGGCAATTCCAGATTCTCCCTGACAGAAATGCCCATTATTTTTGCGGCCGCAGCCGCTTCCATCCTTCGCACTTTTTTTGATCCCCGGGTCCCTAATTCTCCTGCAGTCAAGTCCACAACCCCGACTTTATAACCGGCCGCGGTCATTGTGCAGACGATTCCCCCGGCAAATATTTCAACATCGTCCGGATGGGCGCCAAAGGCTATCACATCGAGTTGTCTGGCAGATGCGCGGGCGGTCATGGTATCAATCTGATTGTGAGAAGAGCGTCCTATGTCTTGCCGTTACGCATTAGCGCACCACAAGGTTTACGATCCGCCCGGGAACGTAAATATCTCGTACGGAAGTTTTCCCTGAGATATGCCGATCCACATCAGGATTGGCTCTTGCCAGTACAAAAACATCTTCTTTCGGAGCATCAACCGGTACCTGAATGCTGGCCCGAACTTTACCGTTAACCTGGACTGCAATCTTGATCTCATCAGATTGCAACAGGATTGGATCGGCAACCGGCCACGGGGCATACGCGAGGCTTTCCTTGTTTCCGATTCGGGACCACAACTCTTCCGCCATGTGAGGTGCCAAAGGAGCCAGAAGTAACAAGAACGGTTCTGCGATTGTGCGGGGAATACGATCTTCGCCAACCAGTTTCGATGTGAATTCGATCAATGCCGCAATCGCCGTATTAAAACTCATTCGCTCCATGTCCGAGGAGACACGATCGATAGTTTTGTGTAACGCACCCATCAACTCCGGAGACGCCTCGATATCGGCAACAAGCGAGGTGTCGTTTTCTTCGTGCACAAAATTTCTCCAAACACGACGCAAGAATCGGTTAACTCCTACGATGTCCCTCGTATTCCAGGGCTTGGAGGCGTCGAGGGGTCCGAGATACATTTCGTACAATCGAAGGGTATCACACCCGTAACGCTCGTTGATTTCGTCCGGTCCGACAGCGTTTTTGAGGCTCTTGCCCATTTTCCCGTACTCCTGGGTAACCTCGGCGCCCTCATAAAAGTAGATTCTGTTTTTGTGGTCCTGGACCTCTACGGCGGGCCGTCCATCCTGGTCAACGACGGCGCTGGCGTCCACCGCGATTCCTCGCGAATCACGGTATGCGTAGGCCTGGATGTACCCCTGATTGAACAACCGGCCGAACGGTTCCCTGGTTGATACATACCCAAGATCGAACAAGACTTTGTGCCAGAATCTTGCATACAGCAGGTGCAGGACCGCGTGCTCAACACCACCTATATAAAGATCAACGCCGCCACCGGACATCCAATATTTTTCCAGGTCCGGATCAACAAGACACTGGTCATTCTTGTTATCGATGAATCGCAGGTAGTACCAGCAGGAGCCGGCCCATTGCGGCATGGTATTTAACTCACGTTCGAACGTTTTTCCGTCAATACTGATGATTCTCCATGATTCAGGCGCGCGGCTCAGAGGCGGTCGAGGCGGGGCATCCGGATCGTCTGAGGACTCGGGCCGAAAATCTTCCATCGGCGGGAGTGTTACAGGCAATTCGGATTCCGCGACCGTCTCGATAATACCGTCTTCACCGTGTAACACAGGAAAAGGTTCACCCCAGTATCTCTGGCGGCTGAAGAGCCAATCCCGAAGCCGGTACGTAACGGTGCCTTCTCCTTTCTTCTGATTCTCGAGCCATGAGATCATGGTTGACTTGGCTTCGTCAATCTCCAGGCCGTTCAAAAAACCCGAATTGATCGCCGGTCCGTTGCCGGTGAATGCCTTTCCATCGTACCCTTCTGACGGCTGGACGGTCCGGATAATCGGCAAATTGAATACTTCAGCAAACTCCCAGTCGCGATTGTCTTGACCCGGTACAGCCATGATGGCTCCCGTGCCATATCCCATCAACACGTAATCAGCAATCCATATCGGAATCCGTTCTCCGTTTGCGGGATTTACCGCGTATCCACCGGTGAATACCCCTGTTTTTTCCTTGGCATCTATCATTCTCTCCCGATCAGACCGGCCGGCTACTTTGGCCTGGTATGCGCTAATGGCCTCCTGCTGCCCGGTTGTCGTGAGAATGTCTACCAACGGGTGTTCCGGCGCCAGCACCATATAGGTCGCGCCAAACAAGGTGTCGGGCCGCGTTGTGAAGACACGGATGATGTCATCGCTTTCAGGCACGCGAAAATCTACGTGGGCACCTTCGCTTCGCCCGACCCAATTGCGCTGCATAATTTTAACAGACTCGGGCCAGTCAACGTCTTCCAGATCCCGCTCGAGCCGATCTGCGTACGCAGTAATCCTGAGCATCCACTGTCGGAGGCCACGTTTATAGACAGGGTAATTGCCCCGTTCACTTTTACCCTCATTGGTGACTTCCTCATTCGCCAGAACCGTTCCAAGTCCCGGACACCAGTTTACGGGGACTTCAGCGATATAGGCCAATCGATATCCAGCCAGGACATTATCTTTTTCTTTGGGTGACATCGCTGCAAACTCGGAGTCTGACCCTTCGAGTCGGGAGATCAATTCGGCGATGGGGCGGGCAGTTTCTTCCTCCGCGTCATAATAACTGTTGTACAATTGAACAAAAATCCACTGTGTCCATCTGTAATAGTCTTCATCCGTCGTAGCTAACACCCGGTCCCAGTCGTAGCTCAACCCGATCGCTTTCAACTGCCTGAGCATGTTCGCAATGTTGGTCTCAGTAGTCACACGAGGGTGCACACCGTGCTCAACCGCAAACTGTTCTGCTGGTAGTCCGAACGCGTCAAAACCCATGGGGTGTAACACGTTGAAACCTTTCATTCGTTTGTATCGGGCTAGAATATCTGTTGCGATGTAGCCCAGTGGATGCCCCACATGCAACCCGACACCACTGGGATACGGAAACATATCCAGCACGTAATACTTCGGCCGCGACATATCCGGTTTTTCCGGAGTACGGAATGTCTTGTTTTTCTGCCAGAATTCCTGCCACCTGGCTTCAATTGATTTAAACGGGTACTCAGACATTGGAATAGATCAGTCAGATCTGTCTTTGTCAGGAAGAATGGCGTCTACACCCTCGGGCGTCAGAGCAGGATGACCTGATGCTCGGTGGTATCGAGCTGGATTTCGTGCAACAGCCGTGTCACAAAATCGAGCCCGTATTTATTCGCGAAATATAAGGGGGAGATCAGCCGTTCCTGCAATCCGCCCGACGGGAATAAATTGGCCTGCGTCCGGCGCATTTTATCGTGAGTCTGATCGTGCCTGCGTTTTTCTGCCTTGATAACCCGGTCGCGTAATCTGTACCATTCTTTCATCAGGCTAGCCCGGGTCGCTTCGGCCGTTTTTACAAGCGACTTATCAACAGATTCGATCGCCGGGGCAACCGTATTGATCGCATCGTGCAAGTGCTGTGCCGCGCGACTGAAAATTGCTTCGGCATCGATATCCATGGATGCCAACACGTTGGATTGGATCATCTTGTCGAGTGAGTTCTCAAAATCCGGAATAGATAGCTCGAGCTGATTCAGAATTTTCTGAATTTTAGGCTCGAGCACGGTAACACTCGCTCTAGGATAAATAATGGGCATAGGAACACCCGCCCATTCGTAAATCGAGCGAAACTGAGCGAAATAGGCTATTTCGCCAGGTCCCGCAATGTACGCCGCTGTCGGAAGGATCGTATCTTGTACAATCGGCCTCAAGACAACATTCGGGCTGAACATTTCCGGATTCGAATCCAGTAGTGCTAGCAATTCCTCGCGGGTGTACGTGTCATCTCCGCACACGAACTGATCGCCAGCCTCGTCGACGCGAACCGCTTTGCGCCCCTGTTTTGTCATCAGAAATATAGATGTCGGACGGGATTTGACCTGAACGTGATACGTTTCGTCCAGCTTCGAACTCGAGGCAAGAAGTAATTTTGCAGACTTCTCGAACTCTTTGATTTCTTTCCGGAAAACGGACCGCGCCATTTTTTTGAGCCGGGCGTCGTCTCCACTCACGAAAACGATGCCGGT
>SMXK01000045.1 GCA_004356265.1 Bacteroidota bacterium | reverse complement strand
GTCACGGCGTGGTCGAGATCCACTTTTCGGCGGGGTGATGAAATACGGTGATATCATTACTCCCGGAGCAAACTTCGCAACGACGCTCGAATTTAGCAAAGACGTCAAAATTAACGGCACGGCTGTTTCAGCCGGTAAATATTCAGTCTGGATTGCGTTCGAAGAAGGAAGCTGGGAATTTCTGCTGGACGAAAGCTGGGAGCGATTCCATGGCCCGCATCCTGTGAGAAGTGATCTGAAATACGGATTTATGGTCACCCCGACTGAAGTAGCTCTAGAGAACGAAACGCTGACGTTCGACTTTCCGTCCGTACATGAAGGGGGAACTACGTTGCGGATGCACTGGGGAACAACGATGATTGAACTGGACATCGAGATTGAACCCACACCTCTTGTCAACATTACGGCCAAGGAAGCAAAACGCTACGTTGGCACATATGACGTCGATGTCGCGATGATTCCACCGTACACCATATTCGAGGGCAAAAGAACGTACGAATTTACGTATGAGAATGGATTCCTGCATACAATCATGGACATCGGCCCCTACACCGATCCTCACGACATGGCGTTCTACCCGAAGTCGACGAACGTCCTGTTCCCTGTAATGCTCGTTGAAGGTGTTCCTGCTCATTCGTTCGAGGGAGGGCTGCTGTATGAGTTCACCGAGGACGCTGACGGGAATATCACTGGTTTCGAGGGCCGCTTGGGCGGCGACGCTATATGGATGACTGGCAAGAAGCGATAATCATGGGCCCGCGCTAAGCGCGAGGCTGGGCGTACGATCGGGCGCGGGCGACAGAATGTCGAACCGCGCCTTTTTCGTTCTGCTAAACACGTACCAGTTTGATCGGATACGTCTGCTCCGCGTTCCACTGGCACACATATAGATTTTTATCATCATCCACGCATACATCGTGGCAATGATGAAATATGTTCTCCTGTTGCAGCATCAGCTGAAGTTCGCCATCCCGGTACACAGGCTGCGTCCCACCCGGATTCGAAACCACACGATTCGCACCATCCAGGATGGTCACAAACCCTGAATTCGGTGTCTGATTCAGATATTTCAGGCGCGACCAGCACACTCCGGAATACAACATGTCATCGTCGATGACTGCCCGGCAAACGAAAGCGCCGGGCAAAAATATCGTCTCGATATACGCACCCTCCATCGAGTATCGCTTGAAGGCATTATGTCCTCGAGACGTGATGATGAGTGTAGGATCCGCACCACCGCGTGTATCGACGCAAACACCGTGGGCCGTCGAAAACAGAGCATCTTCGTCACCGCGCCCACCAAATTTCCGAATGAACTCACCGGTCGAAGAAAACTGCAGGATCCACTGTGATCCATAACCGTCAGCTACATATACATCTCCGTTTGATGCAACCGTTGTTTCTGTGGGACGGTAGCTTTCGTCATCCTCGTATTCCCCTATGTCTTTCGGATGAGGCAAACGAAGCACTTCTCTCCCGGAGAGTGTCGTTTTGACGACCATCGGATTTCCGTCGAATCCATTGTCGCAAATCCACAGGAACTCTTCATCACCCTCTTCCGACAGGGTTAGCCCATGACCAAACGGGTACGTGTCCCCCCAGCTGTCGAGTAACTTTCCACTCTTGTCGTAAATAAGAATGTTGTTCCGCGTCTCGTCGGTTATCATGATGAGCCGTCCAGCTCGATCCTGAACCATTTCATGACAGTTCTTCACTGGATGAGCCATGGGGTCCAGGTTTCCCCATTCCAGATCGACGCGATACTGGAATTCACCATGCCCGATAATCTGCTCGGGAAGCGTTCTCCTGGAAATTATGTTCACGGCTCCTGACATTGCGGAGGCTCTGGCAGCAACTGCCGCTCCGGGCACTACGATAGCTCCCGCCGTAGCTACTGCCGCTTTTTTTGCGAATTGACGACGGTTCATAGTATTGAATATTTCAAATTAAGATGAGACAACTACCCCGGTAACTGGGTTGGCTTGAATCAAATACGATACGATAATATCTGATAAGATTCGATCCTCAGATGTCTGAACTCCCTCCATCTCGCCAGTTCGAAACCCCACAAATGAGAAAACCCGAACCACAAAAGTGATTCGGGTTTGTCTGGCGTGCCCGGGAGGATTTGAACCCCCGACCTCCTGGTCCGTAGCCAGGCGCTCTATCCAGCTGAGCCACGGGCACAAAAAAAATCCTCCGCCCCAGCAGTGACGTCAGAGGGGTTTCTGGTGCCGGAACGAAGGGCATAAATATACTGATGATTTGGTGCGTTCGGCAAGTGAAATTTGAATTATCACAGTGTTAGAAGACTGTGAAGTCCATCTGAACGACCCGAATCGTGCGTGTTACGCTTGCTGGCTCTCAGAAAGGCCGCTTCTACTTGCAATAACGGATTCAAGATCAACCGTGCTTAAGTGGCCCACCATCTACGTAGATTTACTCATTTTTCAACGAATCGACTCGGTTCGCCAGAGCGGCACGCGGAGTCTGGTAATTGATAGCCAGAACGGCGAAGACTGACATTATGCTACCGGAATCTGTCAGGAGATAATAAACGTTGCTGCTGAATTGCAGATAAGCGCTCATCCGGTCTGCCTTATATTGTTACCCAGCCCACACCCACCCTGCGCCCTCATGCCTGAATCCAAAATTACATTTGCCCCGCGGAATGCGTCGGCATTCGTAACCGACGTAAAGAAGGAGGTCAACGAGTATTTCAAGAGTCGTGGCATTTCGAAACAGGCCAACGGGCTCATGATTTTAAAGACTGCCCTGATCTTATCTCTCGCAGTCGGGGCTTATCTCTTGATCATCCTTCAGGCATTTGGTTTGTGGGCAACACTCGGGTTATGCGCGGTTCTTGGCGCAGGTCTGGCTGGTATGGGTTTTTGTGTCGCCCACGACGCCCTTCATGGTGCATATTCCTCAAAACCGTGGGTCAATAAACTTCTGGGGTATTCGTTTGATTTCATGGGAGCCAATGGATACATGTGGAAGATTACCCACAACGTGATTCATCACACGTATACCAACATTCCGGGTATTGACGAAGATCTGACAGTCTCACCGCTCATTCGCCTGTCGCCTGAAGCACGCCGGTATTGGTTTCACCGGTATCAGCACTGGTTTGCGTTGCCTGCATACAGTCTTGCGACGATCAACTGGCTTTTTATGAAAGATTTCCAGCAATTCCTGAAATCGGATATCGGTCCATATACCAGTAAGAAACATCCTCCTTTCGAGATCTTCACGCTGATCTGGACCAAACTGTTTGTGATTTCCTATCAGATTGTGATCCCGTTACTTGTCATGAACGTAGTCTGGTGGCAATTTATAATTGGATTTGTGGTAATGCACATGACGGCTGGCGTTGTGCTCGGGCTGATATTTCAGCTCGCGCACGTCGTGGAGGGTCCTGAATATCTGGGACCAGACGAAGGAGGCAACATGGAGCATTCCTGGATAATCCACGAAATGCATACAACGGCAAATTTTGCTCGTCAGAATAAAATTCTTTCCTGGTATGTCGGGGGGCTGAATTTCCAGATTGAGCACCACCTCTTCCCGCAGGTGTGCAGCATCCATTATCCTGATATCAGCCCGATTGTAAAGCAGGTCGCACACAGACACAACGTTCCGTATCACGATCATCCGACGCTTCGGGCGTCGATTGCGTCACACTTCAAAATGCTCAGAATGCTCGGCGCCAGGGACCCAGTCGAAATGGCGACCTGATATCCAGTATACCAATGGCAGAATCCTCAACATCGGGTAAAATGAAAAAAGAGCTCGGGCTCTTTGACGTGTATGCGCTCGCAACGGGGGCAACGCTGAGCTCGGGTTTTTTCCTGCTACCCGGAATCGCAGCCGCTACGGTGGGGTCTGCTTTGCCTCTGGCGTATTTAGTTGCTGCTCTGTTTCTTCTGCCTGGTCTTCTTTCGAACGCCGAACTGGCAACCGCGATGCCCCGGTCCGGCGGTGTATATTTTTTTCTTGATCGGTCGATGGGACCCCTCTGGGGAACGATGTCCGGATTCGGAACGTGGTGTTCACTGATACTGAAAACTTCTTTTGCACTGGTGGGAGTCGGTGCCTATCTCGGGTTATTCTTTCCAGATTTGCCGCTCGAACCCCTGGCGGCGGGCCTTGCGATTGTATTCGGAATGGTGAATTTGCTCGGTGCCAAAAAATCAGGTGTGGCGCAGGTTTTTCTGGTAATTGGACTGTTGGTCTTACTTGCATGGTTTAGTGGTCTCGGATTCATGAACCTGAAGGCCGGACACTTCAGTGATATGCTGGCTATTCCCGGAGCCGACCTGATAGCAACTGCCGGACTTGTCGTCGTAAGTTATATGGGCCTTACAAACGTGGCCAGCCTCGCCGGTGAGGTTAAAAACCCTGAGAGAAACCTGCCCCTGGGAATGTTCCTGGCTTACGCGACGGCCGTTGTGGTGTATATGGTTGGAACTACCGTCATGATAGGCGTAGTCGGAAGCGATGCGCTGAGTTCTGCCAGCAGCCTCTATACGCCGGTCGCTACTGTCGCTGAGGAAATGGCCGGGCGATGGGGCAGCATCGTAATGACGGTTGCAGCTGTACTTGCTTTTACTTCGGTTGCAAATGCAGGTATTCTGAGCGCTTCCCGGTATCCGATGGCGATGAGTCGAGATAAATTACTCCCGGCTTTTCTGAGCAAGCTTACAAAAGGATCCTCTGTGCCCGTGTATTCGATCCTGCTTACAGCGGGCATCATCATCATCTTCGTGACAGTGGTGAATCCCATGAAGATCGCGAAGCTGGCATCGTCATTCCAGCTGTTAATGTTTGCCATGAGCGCGACGGCTGTAATTGTCATGCGTGAGGCACGACTCGACTCGTATGACCCGAGATTTAAGAGTCCCTTGTATCCATGGCTACACATCGTGGGCGTTATCGCTCCGATCTGGCTGATTTTTCAGATGGGGTTGGATTCCATATTGTTCACGTGCGGTTTGTTACTTTTCGGAGCGCTCTGGTATCGGTATTACGCGTCCTCCAGGGTGCAGCGAAGCGGGGCGAT
>SMXK01000004.1 GCA_004356265.1 Bacteroidota bacterium | reverse complement strand
CTCGGGGGCTGAAGAGGTGCCCACGGCGGATGGCTCGCTCGTCATTCTACCATTCAACGTCGTTGGTGGAGACGACGTTGCTTATCTCAGGAACGGTTTGGTTTACTTGTTAACCGACCGTCTCGACGGCATATTGCCCCAACGGCTGGCAGACCCGAATACCGTAGTTGCCGCCAGTGACAAGGACGGCATCAGTATTTATGACGTGACGTCTGGTGCTGTGCGAGCCGCGGCACTTGGAGGCTCACGTTTCATCGTCGGGTCGGCAACGTCGGCAGGCGAATCTCTCATTTTGTCGGCATCACTCATAGAAGACGGCGTGGAGGTTACGTCGGCACGGGCAGAAATTGCCAGTCTGAAAGAAATAACAAGCGGAGTAGAGGAACTTGCTCGAGGGATTCTTGAAAACGAGTTTTCAAGCGATGATACACGCATGGCGTTTCTGGAAACACGTGGTGCTCCTTCGTACGATGCCATGCGGGCGTATATCGAGGGAGCAGAAGCTTTCCGAACGCAAGATTATACGGAAGCGGAGGCAGCAGCAAACCGAGCGATCGAGGAAGATTCAACGTATGCGCTTGCGTGGTACCTGAAAGGACGTGCACAAAGTTGGCTCTTCATCGGGAACGCGCACAAACGATCATATGAGAAAGCTTTGGAGCTCGGTGACGGGTTGACTCCCCGCATGCGCCAGGTGATTGAAGTGGAATTGGATCCGACACCGGAAGCCTATCGAAGATTGCTGAGAGCGTATCCGGATCTGGCCGGAGCTCGAGGCAGAATTGGTGACCTGATATATCATACGAATCCTTTTTATTTCAAGCCCGCTTCCGAAGGAATACCATTCTTTTTAAAAGAGCTGGAATACGATCCGGAAAACGGCGAATACATCTCTCATCTGGCGTCGTATCTGGCGAAAGGGTATGGACCGATTCCGCTCGATTCGATCGCGTCGATAATTCCCGAACAATCAAGATCCAGAATATGGATAATCTCCGAATCTGAACAGGATTCTATGATAGACGTGCGTGTCGGCCGTGAAATTCCGCTCCTCACCGCGTGGGAGTCGGCTATGGCCGCGGAGCGGTTTGACGTCGCAAGGAAATTTCGTGATGCAGCTGGAAAAATGGCTTCAAACACCAGTGACGGACGACTGCGATTTGCGCAGCAAAGCATCGATCTGTATTCGGCACTTTCCGAAGGCCGGATCGATGACTTTCATTCTACATATTATGCAGTAAATGATGATTTCAGGCCGGCATTCCTCTCCGTACTTTCAGAAGCGTATCAGTCCCCATTCATGGAAGAATACGCAGACCAACTTATGGATGTCGCCGCGCAGATGAGTTCGATGGATACGAGCAAAGTTTCGCTGGTTGCCAACAACAGAATGATGCCTGTTCTGCCGGGTCACCATGTTGATATTCCATTATACGTAAGAGGCATCGCTGCCGTTCGGAGCGGAAATTACGATTTGGTAGAAGACATAAGGACGCAGCTGATAAGGCGAAAGCAAATTCTCGAGGACTCAACATTTTCTGGAAGCTTTGCAGAGCGATTGGAAGGCTACAAGCTCTATGCAGCGGGAAATCTTGAGGCGAGCCTGGAAGCCTTCAGGCGCGGGTTCACCAAACCGCCCAGATCTGTGATCTCACGAGGATTTTCCGGAACGGACGCCCCGGCCAGATGGACGATGGCTCACATACTGGATCAGCTGGGACGGACGGAGGAGGCTATCACTGTTCTCAATTCTATCCATGACGGATACGACTGGATCAACATGTACTGGCTCGGGCCGATCTACTTCCAGCGGGGTCAGTGGGAGGAAAAGCTCGGCAGGGATGATGCTGCCCTCGACACGTATTTGAGGTTCCAGGATCTGATGCAAAATGCCGATTCTATTTTTGATGACCGAAAGGAACTGGTGCAGCAAAGAGTAGACGTGCTTCTTGATGCGCGTGCCCGTGAGCCGTCTGGTTGATGTTCGTCGAGACCGCGGCCCACGACCGTGTTCTCACCCTACCGTTCTGTGTTCGGGTTCCGCAAAGCGGCTACCGACAACGAGCACCGTTGCACTTCTGGCCCAGACCCCGGATATTGTGCCCAGCGCATTCTGCACCAACCCGTACGCAACGTGATCGGCAAACACTTATCCCACTATCTGATCGAATCCGAGCTCGGGCGCGGCGGGATGGGTATTGTGTTTCGGGCGCGCGACACGAAGCTCGACCGGACGGTGGCTGATATACAGTTTGCGAGCGTGGAACCGTTGTGCTAACAATGAAGATGATCCATGCTAACTCGGAATCAAGTGCCGAATATGCAAGGATAAAACGAAAAAATGGCCATTCTGAGTCCGGATAGGAGAGGTAGCGATCTCAATCGGCCGACGCCGCTTAAACCAAGACACGTCAGCTCCTGTTTACCGGCGAGATTTACCGGCCACGTGATAAGGATTTGCCATCGGGTCAGCCTAGGGTCTCTGGGTAGCAGAAAGAATGAACTCGGTTACGTTTATTTTCAGCGCGAGCAGTTCTTTGTCCAGAGCATACATCATATGCCCCGCTTCATAATAGTTATGCTTGATATTTTTGCGCAATTCGTCGGGCAGAATCATGTGATCTGTCGTCCATTCAGTGGCAAAAAACGGAGTGGCAAGGTCGTAATACCCGTTCTCAAACTGGACTTTGAGATTAGGATTCCGAATCATGGCCTGCTCTAAATCCGGAGCCACATTCGTAGAACCGAGCCATCCGCCGCCGCTCCCGCGAGTCCAGTTCCAATCGCTTGTTCCACCACTGACTTGATAATTGTCTGTCGTTTCGAATTTCAGTTCGTCCCGCAGATACCGGTTGATGGCCGCCGTATAGGCCCCGCTGATCGCCGGGGACTGGGCGTCGTACGATGCAGTTTCCCGGAGCAGTTCATTAGAGAACCCGTCGTATCTCGAATCGAGTCGAGAGACGACCCGTCCTGCGTTCCTCAGTAATTCTGCTCGAAACTGACCTGCCGTGACGCGCAAATTAGCTCGGTCAAGGTACTCTTCCGATAAACCCGTAAGCGCTGCCATGCGCTTACGTACCGATGCCACGTCCGATGCTGAAGCGGATGCTCCCTGCGCCAGCACAGTCGCGTATTCGTGCGTCGCAAACGAACGAATTTCGCTCAACCACGCTTTTAGATCCGTTGGCCATGGGATAACATCATGATAGGCTGCCGTGATCGCATACGAGGGCAGAAATGTCACGTACGATACATCCCGACCCGGATCAAATCGAAGGGTCTCAAAATCTAATACTGACGAAACCATAACCACGCCGTTGAAATGCATTCCGGCTCGATTTTGCAGCCTGTTTACCAGCACGGCATTCCGCGTCGTCCCGTAACTCTCGCCGATTAAAAACTTCGGCGAATTCCATCGATGATTCCGCGTAACATATTGCGTGATAAATTGTGTCAGCGAGGCAGCGTCTTCGTCGATCCCCCAGTATTCGCTGCCTTCACCTTCACCCACGACGCGACTGAACCCTGTTCCGATCGGATCTATAAATACCATATCGGTGACGCCAATCAGTGTGCCCGGATTGTCCTCAACATCATACGGTGGCGGCGGTGTTGGATCGGGATCGTTCACGAGTACTCGTTTGGGACCGAAGGCACCCATGTGTAGCCACATCGATGCGGAGCCGGGTCCACCGTTGAAAATAAATGATATGGGTCGCGAGTCCGCGTCCTCTCCTTCCATCGTATACGCTGTGAAAAAGAGACTTCCGGTTACATCTCCTTCGTCGTTTTTGAGATGTATTGTTGCAGCTGTCGCGGTATACGATATGGCCTGGCCATCGACCCGAATCGTGTGCTGCGTAACAGATTCTCGTTCTGGAGGAATCGGCCTGGGCTCGGAGGATTTTTCAGATTCCTGTGCTTTCGAAATACCAGTCACTGACATCGTAAATCCTATCAGAAAAATCACCAGGGCAGAGGGACGATGGATGCGCATGGGTGTGTCAGTAGATTTGTTCTTGGGGGTCAGCTGGTAAAACAGGAAGTGAAAGCTAACGATAAAGATATCACCATCGATCACAAATTATGGATCGAACTTTCCTCGTACCGATGTTAAAGATTTTCAGTGACGATCTGGCTCCCTACTTCTCTATATTGCTATATGGATCTCAAAGAAGCGTGGCAAATACGGAAGCGCGGCTACGAAATCATGGCTGCGATGCGCAAGCGCGATCTGCGCAATATGACGCATGAACAGTGGATGCACAGCCTGAAGGTTGTGTGGTCCGTTCGCGAGCCGGATCAGAAATATTTTCAGACGGCACTCTGGCTGCAACGTTCACTTCATGCGGCTGATATCGAGTTTTGTTTTATAGGTGGGCTGGTGTTGCAGCGCTGGGGTGAAGCACGCCAGACTCAGGACATCGACCTGACCATATTCAGTCCGCTGGGGAACGAGAAAGAACTTGTCAAAAAACTGACGGCGATTCTGGAACCACGTACTGACGACGTCGAAGGCCTGGCAACCACCGGCAGGATGTTCGTAGGTGTTGCTCCTGACGGGATTCAGGTGGATGTCTCTCTGGGGTTCATGCCGTACGAAAAACGTCTGATGGAGCGGGCAGTAGATGTTGATTTTGAAGTGGCGGAGCCGTTGCGTTGCTGCTCCGCTGAAGACCTCGCCATCACCAAAACCGTGGCTGGCAGGGATCAGGATTGGGCAGATATTCGGAGGATTGTACACCGAAGCGGACCTCAAGTAGACTGGGAATTGGTCTATGAAGAACTAAAGGTACTGCTGTCGCTCTCTGAAAACCCTGAGCATGAGGAACGTCTGAGGCAAATTGTGAAGGAAGAGGATTAAATTCATAACCCACCGCCATCGCATAAAATGTGGTCAGGGCATGAGGGCATCAGGATCGTTCACCAAATACGCTGCGTCTACTCGGGCTCCTCACTCTCCGTCACAGTCACGGGCAGCTCGATGTCTTCTCCCCAGATGTGCTCGCCGAACCACTGCCAGTTGTGCCAGAGTGCCGCCAATCGTTCTTTTGGTTTCGTGATTCCATGTCCAAACCCTTTGTAGACGATTAATCGCGTTTCGACACCGACATCTTGTAACCCCTGGTAGAGTTCGTATGCATTCGGGATAGGCACCCTTTTGTCGAACTCGCCGTGCTGAATGAGTGAGGGGGTCGTGGCGTTGTTTATGTTGGTCATCGGAGACGTCGCGGCATAGATGTCCGGATCGCTCCACGGAGTGCCTTTAAGATATTGCCTCGTAAAGGGATGGATATCAGTGCTCACGTAATAGGTCATCCAATTGGAGATTCCCGCACCCACCGAAATAGCACTGAATCGGTTGGTATTCGTAGTCAGGAATGCCGAAATGTATCCTCCCTGGCTCCAACCCATTGAGCCCATACGCGTCGTGTCCACGATACCGACATCGATGAGATAATCCACCCCGGAAAGCACGTCCCACGCATCGCCTATTCCAAGGTTGCGGACATTCAGCGAGCGAAATGCTTCTCCATATCCGGCAGAACCCCTGTAGTTGGGCCGCAACACCAGCGCGCCTTTATTCATCCACTGATTTACAGGGTAGACGCCGCCGTAAACGGGTGTCGGAGAGTCGATACCAGTAGGTCCGCCGTGGATGACCACCATCAATGGATACTTCGTCCCGGGTTCATATCCAACCGGTTTGTGCAGAACGCCTTCGATTATGCTGCCGTCATAACTCTCCCATTGAATGATCTCTGTCTCTCCGACGGACCAGCCGCTGATCTGGTGCGAGAAGTCGGTGACGGCCTCCGGTTGGGCACCTGCACTCGTTGTCCGGTATATCTCAGCCAGCGATGTGTCCGTAACGCCGATAAAGGCGATCTGTGATCCATCGGCAGAATAGCTGGGAGCAAAGACGCGTTCGGGACTCGACAGCACGGATTCGACGGAAGCAGACCCCTGTCGAGCGCGGAGCAGACTAGTTTCCATGCCTTCGCGCGCAATCATGAAAATACCTGCCGAATTCCATGCAAAAGAGAATGGTTCTTCGTCCAGATCTGCTGCGATCCGACTAGGCGATCCGCCGTTAACATCAATGACGAACAGTTTCGGATTTAGGTAAAACAGCCCGCTTGGGTCGTCCGGCCCCGTTGAATACAGAATTTTACCCGAATCAGGTGACCACACGGGATTGCCAGCGGGTTTGCCACCGGCCG
>SMXK01000044.1 GCA_004356265.1 Bacteroidota bacterium | reverse complement strand
AGAAGCTCCCCATGTTTCGAACAATTTTAGTTGCAGCTATTATTTCCGTGTTCTCGTTGTCGATCGTTCATACTTCGACGGCTCAACTAAACTTTGTCGTAGGATTGAATTACGGCCAATTGTCGGATCTGCAGGTTGACGACATCGATGCAAGCTTCGAATCCGCAAGCGGCTGGCACGTGGGGGTCAATTATTATCTGAATCTGGGAATTATTGGTATTCGACCGGGCATTTTGTATCGCCAGTTCGGAGATGTCACTCTCGAGAACTTTGAATCTTTCGATGTACTCAATAAAGCTGATTTGACCTTTATAGATGTGCCCGTCGATCTGGTTTTTAGGCTGGGGATTATTCCGGTCGTCAAACCGTACATACTGGCAGGCGCGGTATTCAGTTTTCCCAGCAGTTCAGATGAAGATCTGAGTGAAGCAATCGAGTCGAATTCGATCAGTGCCTCCGCCGGACTTGGAGTCACTATTGCTCTTTTCGGGGTATCCGTTTCTCCGGAAGTACGTTACGAATTTGGCGTTACCAAGTTGTTAAAAGAGGAAGTCGATGGTACGGTCATAAACAACGATCCGCCATCATCTGTAATTCTCCGAGTCGGGATTGGTCTATGAAACTAAGTTCGCTACGCCCTGACATAATCATCGCAGGATGGGCGTTCCTGTCGCTGATTTATACATCTGATTCAACAGCCCAATTGAGAGCCAGTGAGCGCTCTACACTGACGCAAACAATAGACGGCACAGTTATTACGGTTGACTATTCACGACCGTCGAGGCGTGATAGAGATCCGATTTTCGGAGGCGTGGTGCACTGGGGGGTAGTTTGGACGCCGGGAGCTGACCGGGCTACGCGCATTGAATTCAGTAAAGACGTGACCATTGACGGGAATGAGGTACCGGCCGGAAGTTATTCGATGTGGATGGCCGTGAACGAGAATCAGTGGGAGGTGGCTCTCTCAGAAAGGGACAGCCTTTTCCATGTACCGCATTTGGTTCTAAACGACGACCAGATTCGATTTTTTGTCACACCACGCGTGCACGCGTATGAAATGGAAACACTGACGTTTTTAATGCCGGAAATTCGTGACGACGGCGCGATCCTGCGTATGCATTGGGGTACGACGTTCGTCGACATGAATATCGTCGTTCCGACTACGCAAGTGTTTACCGTGACCGAACAGATAGCCGAAATCTACATCGGGAAATATCAGGTGGACGTCGAGTCGGGCATGTTTGGCCCCCATGGCGCCTATTCGTATGTGCTAGACGTCAGATACGAAGATGAATATTTGCAGGCGGACTGGGACATGAAGTGGGATGAAGGACCGTGGAGTATGTCATTTGCTCCCGTGTCCGATCAGGTTTTCCATCCAGCGGGCATGATGGGTGGCGAACCAGTCAGCGTGGTCGACTATATATTTATAGAGTTCGAACTGAGCGCTGATGGAATATCTGCCAGTTTCGAGGCGCGGGATGCGAGCGACAAATTGACGTTGTCGGGCACGAGGATAGAATAAGCTCTCTCGTCCGGGAAAGCGACGGAATCGTTCAGGAAATCCCTTCGAAGAAACGAAATCGGTCTTCGTCTACTGTTTTAAACCCGTTCTTGAATTCGACGGGTATCTTGCCATTCGCCCATGCTGGCGAAAGAGCAGTTTTCATAGATCGCTGACTGTAGAAATGACGCGTCAGCTCCGAGAACGGCCGGTATTCTTTATCCATGTGACGAATATCATAAGCGATTCTCAAAGCAGTCTGCCAGCCCGGCATGTCCGATAACGCGTTCAGACTCGAGTAGAACGACCGCAAAGCGGTTCCTCTCCGGAACGCACTGAATTGGTACGGATCTAGAACTACCGTCTCATATGTGTTTTTCTTCCGATATCCAGTTTCGACTCGATTACGGATTACCCAGGCTACAAGAACCTGTTCTCCCGGCCGTTTTGTCTCTGAGAATATTGCCCTCGCGAGCCATAACGTTTCCTCGTCAACTTGATTCGGTCGAAGGCGTGTGATGCGCTGAGGGTGCAACAGGACATCTTTGATCACGTCAATGCTCGAATCATCCGTTTCGAAGGTTGATGTAAAGGCCGAATAATTGAGAGATACAGTCGACTCAAGAACGCCGAACAGGGCGATCACGAGCAGTAGAAAGCTGACTAACAGCGTTGCCGAAAGACGGCCCGTGTTGCTTGTCTCTTTCATATTTTGTCTGAGAGTTGTTAATGAAACAAATGGTTTGTTCAGCGTGCCGAAAATTCAACCATTTCGGCGAGGGGAGCCTCTCGACTCAAACGCGGCACACAACTTCCGTCTTCCATCGAAGTTTCCGATTACTACACCGTGTAAACCCATTAAACACAATCATATATATCAAACGCCTGTCGTATTCACATCTCGTTCAAGGTACCTTCACCATTGCTTGACCGTGGCTTCAACAGTACTTCAATCTCGGTCTGTATTCACAGTTAAACAGCGCTAAAATCATCCTTGGTTTTCGGTGTTTTGCAACCATCGTGCCGATTCCGGGAAATAATTCCAATTTGTATTGTAATTACACACATTTCACATTGCAGTTCGCTTTGTTTCACGACAAAAGAAGCTCTTACAGCGTCAATTTGACGATTTGAGATGAAGACTGCTAAATTTCGAATATAATTGTTCCGATAATATTTTATATAGCATGCTGATCGTAGCAGACACCGCTATTCCGTTTGTAAATGCCTTTTTTGAGTCATACGGAATGGTTTCGCTCATTGCGGGACACGAAATAGATCTCAGATCGATAAAAACCGCCGACGCGCTCCTCGTACGGACTCAAACGCGCGTTGATGCAGCGCTCCTGGGCGGTACCTCGGTTCGATTTGTCGGCTCGGCAACTGCGGGAGTCGACCATATTGACTTAGACTACCTGGAGGCTCATAACATCCACTTCGTATCAGCGCCGGGTGCGAATTCACACTCGGTTGTTGAATACGTCCTTACGGCCCTCTTCGAGCTGTCTTGGGGAGCGTCTCAGAAACTTACCGCAAAGACCGTGGGGGTTATCGGAAGCGGTGCTGTTGGCGGTTGCCTCGTGCGGAGACTCAAGGCATTTGGCGTACGGACTCTTGTTTGCGATCCTCCGCTGGAACAGGAGGCTCTTCACTCGGATGAACCTCACTCGTTCGTTTCGCTTGATTTCCTTCTTCGTGAGAGCGATATCATTAGTCTGCACGTCCCACTCATTCAGGATGGGAAGTTCGCTACGAAGCACTTAATGGACGCCGATGCGCTGGGTAAGTGCCGTCGAGGCACGTGGTTGCTGAATACGTCCCGAGGAGGAGTTGTGGACGAACGGGCGCTTCTGAGTGCGGTCGCGTCAGGCGCGATTTCACGCGTTGTGACTGACGTGTGGGATGACGAGCCGTTGCCTGCGCCGGAGATGATACAGGCCAGTCATATCGCGACTTCACATATCGCAGGGTACTCGATCGATGCGAAACGACGGGCAACCCGGATGATCAGAGACGCTTATATCGTTCATTTTAAACTGGAACGTTACTCGGCCGCATCCGAACCGGGAGCCGCCGAACCGGGAGCCGCCGGATCCATAGAGTTACTCGTTCCGGAAACTGATCCGAAGGAGTCTTTTGAAAGATATTGTCGCGACCTGGTTCTCCAGATGTATCCGATCATGAAGGATCACCATAACATGACGAGACTCAGAAGTTCAGCGATGGTTGATGAGGACCGGGCTGAATCATTCAGGCAACTGCGGAGCAACTATGCCGCACGTTTCGGTTTTTACCGGTATCGTATATCGGACTCCCGGTTGAGAACGGAACAGATCCGAAGACTTTCCGACGGCCTGGGTATTAAAGTTGTTGCGTAGCATATCCCTGCCAGGACGTCATCGGGCTCAAGTCTCAAACCCGAATGAACGCAACATGGCGTCCCGATTGCGCCAGTCGTCACGCACTTTCACGTGTAACTTCAAAAAAACCGGCCGGTCTAAAAATTCCTCGATATCCACGCGCGCGGCAGATCCTATTTTTTTCAGTGTCGCACCTTTCTTTCCAATCAGAATGCCTTTCTGAGACTGTCGTTCAACGATGATATCGGCGTAGATAAGATCCTTTTCACCTTCGCGTTCTTCAAATCCGATGATGTCGACTTGGGTTGCGTATGGGACCTCCTGGCGCAACATGATAAAAATTTTCTCACGTATCATTTCGGCCACGAAAAATCTTTCGGGATGTTCACTGATCATTTCCTCCGGGTACATCTGGGGACCAAGTGGCATCCTTTCCCGAATAGCGTTCAGCAAGACATCCAAATTTTTCTTCTTCAGAGCAGAAATCGGGATGACTTCCTCAAAATTATGCTCTTCAAGATATCGTTCAACCCGAGGCAACATACTGCCGGTTTCCACCAGGTCCATCTTGTTCAGAACGAGAATTGTTGGAATTGCAGACAAATATTCCAGAGTTTTTGAATCAATTCGATCCGTTCCAGCATCCGCAAGAAATAACACCAGATCTGCGTCGCCCAGCGCTCTTTTGACATCTTTCATCATCGACCGCTGAAGGCCATAACGCGGATTAATCACTCCAGGAGTGTCCAGCAGTATGATTTGGAGATTGCCATCCGTCAGGATTCCAAGAACTCTGTTTCGCGTTGTCTGAGGTTTTTTCGTTACGATCGACAATTTCTGGCCGAGCAACGCATTTAATAAAGTGCTTTTGCCAACGTTGGGTTTTCCAATCAGGGCAACGTAGCCACATCGGTACTCGTCTGGTTTCTGCATTATCCGTTAACCAGTTTTTTCATTTCACAAACAGCCTCGGTAATTCCTATCAATAAACTTCGGGCAATGACGGAAAAACCAATGGAAACCTCCGTCAGGTGTGGAATTTTTTCGCGAAATGCCGAATAATTATTCAGATCCAACCCATGTCCGGCGTGAACTCGCATTCCCAGTTCGTTTGCCAGCTCAGCGGCGTCGGCTAACGACTGTAAACACCTCTCTACCCCGTCAGAGGATTTCGCATTCGCGTATTCACCCGTGTGGAGCTCGATTGCATTGGCCCCGGTACTGGCCGCAGCCCGGATCTGATCGGCATCCGAGTCGATAAACACAGCCACCTCGGCAATTCCAGCGTCGTACAGACGCCGGGTGGTATCTGAAATTGCGCGCCGGTTTCCGATCGCATCAATACCTCCTTCAGTCGTAACCTCTTCGCGACGTTCCGGCACTAGTGTCGCTAGATCCGGTTGTACCTTGCAGCACAAATCAATAACATCTCGTGCAAGCGAACACTCAAAATCCAATTTCGT
>SMXK01000043.1 GCA_004356265.1 Bacteroidota bacterium | reverse complement strand
TAAAGCGTGGTAAGAACCATTCGCTCTTCGAATAGCGTGCGTTTGAAGTCGGCGGTCTGTACCTTTTTCGCAACACAGATCCCTCGATAACTTGCCAAAAAAGACATGGGCTCCAGCCAGGATGAAGCGAAGCGGATTGTAGGACAGAGGGTCGCATCGTGGATTGAGAACGGTATGGTTCTGGGCCTTGGGACAGGCTCTACGGCTGCACGAGCTATCGAGGCCCTGGGCGCTCGAATCGCTTCTGGTGAAATCACAAATGTTTGCGGTGTGGCAACATCGTTTGCCGCAGAACAACTCGCCAGGCGATACGGAATTCGGTTGACTTCACTCGACGAAGTCTCGGAAATAGACCTGGCGTTTGACGGTGCAGATGAAGTTGATCCGGCCATGGACCTTATTAAAGGGAGGGGTGCTGCTCAGACTCGTGAGAAAATTGTAGAATCGCAGGCACGTAGATTTGTGGTACTGGTTGACGAATCTAAACTCGTTGACAATCTGGGTTCACGGATGCCACTTCCGGTCGAAGTGGTGCCAATGTCGGTACGGCCTGTGATGGACGCAATTCGTTCGCTCGGCGCTGTGCCTGAAATCAGAATGGGGCAGAAGAAAGACGGTCCCGTTGTGTCAGATCAGGGGCTCTGGATCGTAGACGCCACGTTCCAGGAGCCGTTCGACTCTGCCCACGTCAATAATGTATTACTCCATACGCCGGGTGTTCTGGACCATGGATTGTTTCTCGGCTTAGCAACAGACCTTCTGGTTGGTCGAGCGGACGGAAACGTAACGCACCAGACCCGGTAGCCTTGCTACAGCAGCTGATCCAGGAGATGCTGGACTGATTCCAGTCCGATAATTTCCATTCCCTGGATACCTTCGATATCATTTTTATCTGATTCCGGGACGTAGGCACGTTTAAAGCCGAGAGCAAAAGCTTCTGAAACGCGGGCGCCGAGATGTGTCACACTTCTGATTTCGCCGCCCAGGCCAATTTCGCCAATACAAATCGCATATCGATCGACTGGTTTATTGAGCATGGAGGACGCAACCGCAGTAACAATCCCGGCGTCAATTGCGGGCTCGACGAGACGCAAACCTCCCGTAACGTTGACAAACACGTCGCTGTCAGACATTTTCAAGCCGACTCTTTTTTCGAGGACGGCCAGAAGCATTTGAAGTCGTCGGATGTCATAACCGGTCGCCGTGCGCTGCGGGTTCGCGAATGAAGAGTCTGAGACCAGAGCCTGAATCTCTGCCAGAATCGGCCTTGTTCCCTCAATAGAGCTTACTACTGACGCTCCTGCCACATCTTTTTTTCTATCCGAAAGAAATATTCGACTGGGATTGTCGACCGGGATTAATCCTGACCGACTCATCTCAAACACACCAATCTCGTTCGTAGATCCAAATCGATTTTTTACCGCGCGTAGAATCCTGAATGTGTGATGCCGATCTCCCTCAAGATATAAAACGGTGTCCACCATATGCTCCAGGACACGGGGGCCGGCTATGCCTCCATCCTTGGTGACATGTCCGACAATGAAAATTGCAGTTCCTGAAGCTTTCGCCATTTGAATCAGCGAGGCGGCGCACTCCCGAACCTGCGATACAGACCCCGGAGCACTCTGGATGTCCTCCCTGTACATCGTCTGAATGGAATCTATGATGACAACGTCCGGGCTTTCGTCCAGAATAACACCTAAAATGGCTTCCAGATTCGTTTCTGCGAGTAGTTTGAAATCATCTGAGGTAATACCCATCCGGGTCGCCCGCATCTTAATCTGCGACGGCGATTCTTCCCCGGCAATATATAGGACGGACGTACCAGCTTGTAAATTTCCGAACGAGGTCATCAACGTACTTTTACCAATACCCGGTGCGCCGGCCACCAACACGGCGCTACCCCGAACAATTCCGCCCCCTAAAACGCGGTCCAATTCTTTAATTCCGGTTGGTGTTCTCGCAGCATCCAGCTCTTCCACATCTGCCAGTTTAACCGCCTTGTTCGCTTGCCCGGTTCCGGAATACCCGCTGCTGGAAATCGCGGAATGCGAACTCGCCATGCGAGCTGCAAGCGGCGCGTGCGGCGGCGCGATTCTCTCTTCTACCAGTGTATTCCAAGCTTTACAGGCCGTGCATTGTCCCATCCATCTCGGGAATTCATTGCCGCAATCCTGGCACATGAAAATTGATTTCGATTTTGCCATGTATAACGAATCCGATGGGAGTTTTTTAGAGTAACATCGTTTAATATAGAGAGGTAGTACGACAACAGAATGTCACATCTATGGTAGGAATGTTGATTCATTTTGATCATTCACCATTCCTGCTGACGGTCGGCATCAATTCTGTTCGAGATTCGTATGACGCGCCGTCCGTGTATATTCAACGGACCACCCACTTGTGACCCGTTCGTCTTTATGTCCATCGCGAGAATTCTTATTGTGGATCCGCTATCGTCTCTCGGGCGATATGGACAGCTACTGTATCAAGCCTTTTTGACGCTTGGGGACGTACGCAGCTACTGGAAAAATTTTGTTCAGCAAATGGTCAGTATTGGTCTCGAGTCGATCCCGATCATAGCGCTGGCTGCTGCATTTTCCGGTATGGTGACGACCGTACAAACAGCCTACCAGTTGGTATCACCAATCATTCCGCGCAATATTATAGGTGCGATAGTGGTCCCGTCGATGATTCTGGAACTGGCTGCAGTCGTGACGGGGTTCATTCTCGCCGGCCGCGTTGGCGCGCGCATTGCTGCGGAACTGGGTACCATGCGAGTCACCGAGCAGATTGATGCTCTTGAGGCGATGGGGTTAAATTCAACCGGATATCTTATTGTCCCTAGAATACTGGCCGGTGTTGTGATGTTTCCGTGCCTGTATCTGATTGCGGCATTTGTTGGTATCGCTGGGGGAGCAGGTGTCGGGCACTTAATGGGGCTCATTCCGATCACAGAATTTATGGAAGGAGCCCGTATGTTTTTCAAACCATTTGACCCTGTTTTTGGAATCATCAAAGCGGTCGTATTCGGTTTTATTATTACGTCACTTTCGTGTTATGTGGGATATAACACCTCTGGCGGTGCTGAAGGTGTAGGCAAAGCCACGACGCAAGCGGCGGTATCGAGTTGTATTTTTCTACTTGTTGCCGACCTTCTCCTCGCCATTACTTTTTTATAAACGTTCCGCTCGATGATCGAAATTCGAAATTTGCATAAGCAATTCGATGGACGCGACGTCCTTATGGATGTGTCGCTTGATGTCCATGACGGAGAGACGTTGGCGATCATTGGTCGATCCGGGTCGGGGAAAAGTGTTTTGTTGAAGCATATCGTCGGATTGCTCAATCCAGACAGCGGCCGGGTATTGGTAGACGGCGTAGATATCAACGCCATTTCGTATGACGAACTCAGGATGGTGCGACGCAACTTTGGCGTGTTATTTCAGGGTGGAGCGTTGTTTGATTCCATGAGCTCATTTGATAACGTGGCATTTCCTCTGCGGCTGTTCACGCAGATGACGGAAGAAGAAATCAGTGAGGAGGTTCAGATCTGTTTGTCCATGGTTGAGCTTCCTGATGTGGGATCGGTTTTCCCAGCCGATTTATCGGGCGGGATGCAAAAACGGGTGGCGTTGGCCCGCGCGGTAGCGCTCAGGCCTCGATATATTCTGTACGATGAGCCGACCAGTGGTCTGGATCCTGAAACATCGAATACGATCGATGTACTTATCAAAGGACTCGCGGACCAACTCAACGTTACCAGTATTGTGGTGACACACGACATGCATTCAGTCCTGAGTATTGCAGATCGGGCCGCTTTTATTCACCAGGGAAGAATGCATTGGACAGGTACGATTCAAGAATTACACGAGAGCGATGATCAAACGCTGCGTGCTTTCGTAAAAGCCAACGAATATTTTATTGGTGACCCGGCCGAGCGAGGCCAAACGGCTTCCTGACCATCGAAATTGAAGCATTTATACATTTAGCATTGTGAAGTATTCGAACGAACTTAAAGTCGGAATTACCGTGATCGTGGCGATAGCCATATTCGTTTTCGGAGTACGATATTTTCAATCCCTTCCCATCTTTGGGACTACGAACGACTATTCTGTCGAATTCATGGACGCCTCGGGCCTTATCTCAGGAAATGGTGTCCGGATCAACGGAGTTACGGTTGGCTCAGTTACAAATGTTAAATTCATCCCGGAAATGCAGCGGGCACTTGTCAGCTTCCACGTGAATGGAAATATTGACTTGTTTGACGGCACCTACGCACGAATTTCGGGTTTTTCTGCTCTTGGAGTTGTAAAACTTGATGTGTTCTTAGGTGATCGCGGAGGCGCGGTTATACCACCCGGCGGATCGATCGGCTCCGTTGACGCATCGAATTTTTTCAACGACGTGATGGATAAAGGTCCGGAGTTACTGCAATTGGTAGACAGTATGCTCATCAAAATCAACGCGACGCTCGGAGCCACCACGAATCTGATCGACAATTCGTCGCCCAGTATTCAGAATTCGCTCGTTTCCGTGGAAAGTATCGTCGCTGGTCTGGATGAATCTCTGAAACACGATCGCCAGAGTATTTCTGCCATTCTTGCCAATATGGAGTCTATCACGTCGAATGTGGACACGCTGACAGCCGGGCATGCCGATTCGCTGGCTGTGTTGCTCGAAAGCCTGAATGCATCAGCGCGGCAGATGGATCGGACGCTGGCCAGTGTTGACATGCTGGCATCGAGTCTCGCTGAAGTGATGAGGAAAATCAACGAGGGTGAAGGCACCATCGGAATGATGGTGAATGACTCCCGCGTGTATCTGCGGCTTGACTCGACGCTTATGAGCATGAATGCTCTATTGAAATCGTTCAACGAGGACCCGGGTCGCTTCACGAAAGAAATGAAGCTGATCGATCTGTTTTGATGCTCAGATAGCTTGGACCTGTTTCATCCGATCTGCCCGCAAATTGGTTTACTTATGCCCACATACGACGAGTCAATAAAGTTATTCCACGAATGGACGCTGTCGGATAGTCTTCGGCGACACGCGTACGCCGTTGAGGCTGGCATGCGGGAATACGCCTTGATTTTTAGTGAGGACGAAGAGTTGTGGCGCATGACTGGTCTTCTGCACGATATGGATTATGAGCGGCATCCGACTCCGGAAGAGCACCCGATTACCGGTGTACGAGAATTGGAACGATTGGGTTATCCTGAGATAATGAGGACAGCAATAATGGGTCACGCCTCATACAGCAACGTCCCTCGCGAAACGAGATTGGCCAAGACATTGTTTGCTGTTGACGAACTGGCCGGATTCATAACTGCGGTGGCCTATGTGCGTCCGACCCGGCTGGAGGGCATGAAACCCAAATCCGTAACGCGAAAGTTAAAACATTTACAATTTGCTGCGGCCATCAACAGAGAAGATGTTCGGGTTGGAGCGGAAGAACTCGGGATCGAGCTGAGCGATCATATTGCGAATATGATCGCTGGAATGCAGAAGGATGCAACCCGACTAGGTCTGATTGCGTCCGAGTAGTCCACTTATTGGGGAGGATCACACTATCAACGGAATGGACGAACACGAATCAGGTACGGAATCAAATGCTGACGAGCAACTGGGGACGGTTCTCGAGGGCGATAGACCGACGACGACTGTTCCGGAGGCGCGTCAGATAACCCTGGCGCGTGCAAAGGATTTCAGGGATTTACTTGGTAAATACGTGCGCCGGTATCTACCCCATAAAGAAGAGGAAGAGGAGCGAAGCCAGGAGCCTCCCAAACTTCAGGGGTCTCACGCCGCACTGTTGCCCCTGCTTCAGCTAATTCCAGTGCTGCTGGGCATTGTGTTTATCGGGTCATTTTTCTGGGACTTCGCCGGGATGAATCTGACTATTTTTGGCAATGTGTATGCGCTTGACGGGCTCCTCAAAATCGTTTCTGTGAGCGGGTTGATTGGTTTTCTGACCAACTGGGTGGCCATCACCATGTTATTTAATCCCCGGAAACCGAGACCTCTTCTCGGGCAGGGATTGATTCCGGCTCAGCGAGAACGTGTAATCTTCCGGCTGGCACGAACGGTATCCGATGAACTCATCAATGAGGACATCATCAAACAGAAAATTGAGGAGAACCAGCTTATTCCCAAGTACCGCGAACTGGCAATGAACGTGACGCGCGGGGTATTGGAGGATAAAGACTTCAGGCGGGAGTTAAAAATCCTGACCGCTGACTACGTTCAGAACGTGCTGACGTCGGACGCCGTAAGGCAACGAATCGTCGAATTCGTCATCGAAAAGATCGAGTCATATGCCGGTGATGGTGTGGGCGGATTCGCATTAAAGGCATATCGGTATGTGAGCGAGGACGATTTCAAGAAAAGAATTGATAAGGCCGTTTTTGCAATTCCGGGTCAAATCGACCTTGTTCTTGATGATCTTGACGATCTACTGGACTTGATTCCTGCCAAGATCGAGGAGAGGTCAGACGAAATCGAAGAAATGGCGACCAAAGTTGTTCTCGGGTTTATCGAAAATCTGGATGTGTACAACATGATCATGAGCAACATGATTGCCTACGATGAAAGCAAGTTGGAAGACCTTCTTAAAAAAAGCACCAACGAACAGCTCAACTACATCAAGTACCTGGGTGGTGCACTTGGGGCAATCGGGGGGCTTGTCATCTGGCAGCCCGTTCCGTCGCTGCTTATGTTTTCCGTTTCGGGAGCGTTGTTGTTTGGCATCGATGAAGGCTTGCACCGGCTGCGCCAGCGAAAGTTGACGGAATAGCCACAGCTAGGACACGGTTCCTACGGTTTAAAATGCGCCCGGCAGCGTGGCTCATAAGCTTCCATTGCACCCAGAACAACCAGCTCATCCGCTTGGGAGAGTCGCTGAGAATGATTGGCCGGAGCACCGCAAACCATGCAGATGGCATGCAACTTTGTCACAAACTCGGCAACGGCCATGATCTGCGGCATGGGTTCAAATGGAGCACCAGTAAAGTCCTGATCCAGACCGGCAACGATCACACGTTTTCCGTCTCTGGCCAACTGTTCACACACGGCAACGATATCTTCGTCGAAGAACTGGGCCTCATCCACCCCCACTACTTCGGCATCTGAGGCGAGTAGGAGTATTTGAGCGGCTGTGGCAACGGGCGTAGATAAGATTTCCCGGTCATCATGTGACACAACCTGTTCCTCGCTGAACCTATTGTCTACACCGGGCTTGAAGATTTCTACCCTCTGACGTGCTATTCGTGCCCGCTTCAGTCTCCGGATTAATTCTTCCGTTTTTCCGCTAAACATGGAGCCACACACAACTTCAATCCAGCCTGATTCGGCTGAGCGTCTTAAAATGTGCGGCTCCATTGGCAGACTGCCTTCAGAAAAGAATTATTGATCGGGAGAATGGCCGTTAAAGCGTGCACTCTTAAAGCGTGCACCCTCGAACGTATGTCGAAGATACGACCTGACGGCTTAGATGGCTCCTAAACCGTCTGACGTAGTCCAACCCTGCGCCCCATTCGGCAGCTGAATAAAGATCCAGTCTCCAGCCTTCGTAATCGTCGTTACAACAAGTCCTTCGTGGATTCGTTCACTGACGGATGCCTGCTCGTCAGGTCGTTCGTACAAAACCAATTCGTCCACGAGCACGACTGATTCATCCGGAAACGGCGGCCAGAACGATGTCGTGAAGCCGGCAAACAGGAAAAATCCGGCGGCGATTCCACAAACATATCGGGCGCGGCGCAGCCAATCATTCTCGGCGATTCGCTTGATGTAAACGACCAGTAGCGCCACTAATACCAGATATAAAACAATTCCTGATATTAATAACAAGTTTACTGGAATTAGGGACACCAAAAGTCGCTGAAGCCGTGTCCAGATGGGTGCTGGAAGCTCTGAAAAGTGATCTTCAATACGCGATGACACGATCGACAGGGAGTGCCTGATTTTGAGATCATCAGGGTCAAGCGATTCGGCGCGCCGTAAATACAGAACAGATTCTCCAATCTGCTCCAACCTGTAGTGCGCAATGGCCCGATTATAATAGAGCGCAGCACTTTCGAGCCCATCACGTGACGCCTCATCATACGCCAGGACAGCTTCTGAATAGGCGCCTTGATTTAATAGTCGTGTAGCCCGATCGAATGCCTGCGTAGCCTCTGGAACCTGAGCACGGGACATAAGCGCTGCCGAAAACACAAGCAATAAAATGCACGATAAAATTTTCATCGTTTGCCTCCAAGTATGCTGCTCAGAGCAACAATTATGGTGGCCGCATCCTCGCTCGCCGCCTCTAACTCGAGTCTCCCGAATCCGACAGGAGCAAAACGACCTTGATCGCACACATTCAAAAGATCGGAAAGACGCGAGCGGATATCGTCGGAGACCGACGCGCGGCGCAGCGACTCGTCCAGTTGCTGCCGCGTGAGTCCCCGTTCAGACACATTTAATCGATTTCCTATAAAGCCCATCACCGCGCGTTCCAATTCTGCGAAGAAGGCGATGGTGTCGCCCGCCTCCAGCAACGCAACCGCCTTTTTGAGGTTCTTTTTTGCAAGCGGGTGGGCTCGTCGATTTCTGGCATAGGAGATGTCTCCGGCCAATTTGTCTTCGTGCCGCTGGTACAGGAATAAACCCGATAAAAATAAGAGTGGCAGCAACAACACGGTGTATGGCCAGGCCGCGGTGTGAAGCGGTGCTCCTTTTTTATTACTCCACTCTCCGGCGTCTGAGAAAGGAGCAGCAACGTCGTCTACAGGCAACCCGTTGGTGGTTGCCGTAACCGACATAGGTGTTGTGGCAGAACCTGTTATAGATACCGTAATCGGATCAGATCGCATTATTTTGTAATTACCCGATCGGGGATCATACGCACTGAATTCAATGGATGGCAATTCGAAATTACCATTGGTTCTGGCGACCAGGACGTATGAAAATGACTTTGACCCTGTAAGCCGTGTGCCTCTTCGATTCAGGTTTAATTCGACCTGAGGTTCGTACAATTCGAACGCGGCCGGTGGATTAAACCGGGGGGTGTCCATGGTCGCGAGGTTTCCAGAACCGGAAACCGTCACCGTTAATTTTATGGACTCTCCAACCTCCAATTCAGTACGGTCGATCTTCGAGCTGAATGAGTACGAACCGACAGCGCCGCTGAACGATGCAGGTGCTCCCTCCGGAAACGGGGCCGTCTCGATATGAATAGAAGCAGATCCGAGCTTGACAGGCTGAAATCGGCTGCGCGTCGAGAACATTCTCTGGAACGGATCCTGTGAGCTCGTCGGAATCAAAGCTTCACTCTCAATCCGAAGGGAATCGATACTCAAATCGCCTGCTCTCGTTGGAAATACCGCAGCTCGTTTGAGCGTGATTTTGTTGTATCGAAGTCCATTTTCCACAACAATTTCAGGGATGGGGCGAGTTTCAACCTCAAGTTCCTCCCTCCAAAATCCTTCGGCATCCCATGAATCAGTTAGCCGACTCTGCCGAAGCTGAATACCTGCCCGGTAGAAAAGTTGATACTCAATCGTAACCTGCTCGTTTTGCACGACTGATGTTTTGCTCGGTATCGCGCGGATAAATATGTCGCGATCAGTCAACTCCGGCAACTCTTCTGTGTTTTGCGGGCCCAGTGTGCTGAACAGGCTTGCAAAAGGGTCTCGCCTGCGCTGGGTCCGAGTCGGACGCTGGCTCTGCGGAACTATCGTAACAGAGATTGGATTGGTTTTGTATACCGTGTTGGCAACACGCACGGTCGTGGAACCCAGGCTGGCAATACCTGCTCCGGTTGGTCTGTATGTCCACGAATAGCTATATCCCTGGGTCACCGCGCCATTAATAATCGAGACGTTACTTCTTGTGTTGGGAATACTTTGAAGGAGAGACAATCCTTCACCGGCAGGTGCTTCAGGGGTCTGGATATCTTGACCGGGTGCGCCTTCGATGGAGATCGTATAGACGAGGCCTTCTTCTGTCCCGATGGTCGAATCGTTAATGCTTGCAGAAATCTTGACCGACTGGGCCGTCACGGTGTACGGGATCCCGATCAACGTGAAGATCGAGACGCCAAGAACCCACGACAGAGTCAATACGCTCCACCTGGAGCTGTTCGTCTTCTGGTAAGTCGATCTGGTCAATTGGAAATACACTTTGCTCAATTCTGGCTTTATCGCGATAGATGCGGAATGCGTACCATTAACTATGCTGGTTCTGTTTACCAGTCTTTTTCTACCCGCCTTGGCCGGACATCCATTTTTTGGATTTCGCGTAGCAATTGCTGCTCTTCATTTTCCAGCGCCTGAAGCAATCGTTCTGCTTCTTCACGGGTCAGTTCTTCAGGATTTTGTGCCTGCTGCTGTTGATCCTGCCGTTGCTGATCCTGGTTTTGCTCCTGCTGATTCTGCTGATCCTGCTGTTGCTCCTGATTCTCACTCTGATCCTGCTGATCTTGATCTTGTTGATCTTGATCTTGATTGTCGTCGCTTTTTTCCTGCTCCTGGTTTTGATCCTGCTCTTCTTGTTCTTCGAGCCGCCGCTTTACGTACTCGTAATTAAACTTGGCGTCCTGATTCGTTGGATCTGCCAGTAAGGCCCTTGTGTAGTATTCCAGAGCAGTCTCAAATTGATCTTGCATGGCGACCGCATTTCCGGCGTTATACATCGCACGGACCCCGTCGTCTCCAGATGATGCCATCCGGACTGCACCACTGAACGCTGAAGCAGCTTGTTCGAAATCACCTTGTCGAAATAGCGAGGCGCCCAGATTATTCAGCAACCCGGAGTGGATTCCACCCGGTCCATCGCTTTGAACGTCGACCAGGGCGTCTCTATACAAATTTGCTGCGTCCATGAACTCTCCGCTGCGGTACATTGCGTTGCCACGACGACCCTTGTCGTCACCGGCCCCGGGAGCAATCTGGAAAAAGGCTAATATGAATAAGAAAGCTTTCATCGTGTTGGGAACGCTCGTCTACGTGTTCTTAATCTGTCAGATCCCGAAATCCCGGAACTACATCTTCCTTCCGTGCTGAATTTTCAGGAATTATCCGCTCTACAAACATTAAAATCAGTCCTATCAGCAGCGGCCACTGGAATTTTTCGTCGTATTCCTCAAATTCGTCTGCCCCGAAGCTTGTCTTATCTAAACGATCCAAAGCAGCGGTTATTTTACTCAGGGAGCTGGAAGTTCGGGCAATTCGAAAGTACGCGCCGTCCTGTGCCAGCATCTGAAGTGCTTCCTCCTCCAATTTCGTCGTAACTATCTGTCCGTTTCGATCCGTTTTATAATCGACCCTGCGACCGTTCGAATAAATCGGAATAGGAACTCCGACTGTTTCACCTACACCAGCGGAGAACACCATGATATTCTCACGTCTCGCGTTTTCCAGAATCGTTTTGAGATCGTCGACGTGATTTTCACCATCTGAAACAAATAAAATGGCGCGGGTTCGGGCATCGGCCGCAGTTTCGGCTGTAGGGGTTTTGAAGGCTTTCATCGCCATTTTCAACGCTGCGCCGAAATCAGTTCCGGGTGTTGGGATGAGAGACGGATCGGCGACGTCGAGGAATAACCGGACAGCAGAATAATCGGTCGTCAACGGACACTGAATAAAAGCGTCGCCGGCAAAGGTGACGAGCCCAACGCGATCTCCGGTTAACTCATCCAGAACCCTTCGAATTTCGTTTTTAGCCCTTTCAAGTCTGCTCGGAGCTACGTCTTCGGCCATCATCGATTCCGATACATCGAGGGCGATAATGAGATCAATGCCTTCTCTCTGAAGCTCTCTCAATTGCGTCCCGAATCGGGGACCAATCAGCGCGATAACAAGAAACAGGACTCCGGTGGTTGAAATAACAGCTTTCCAACGTCTTCGTCGCGGGCTGATGGCTCTGGTCATTTTGGCAACCATTTCCTTGTCGCCAAAAACACCGGCAATACTACGGCGGCGTATAGCTGCCAGAGCAAACAGCGCTGCGATGGCTGGCACCAGTATCAGTACATAAAACAAGTCGGGATTTAGCCAGTCCATAGCGTCAACAATCAGGGGAAACGTCTTAAAACGGTGGTGGACAATAATATTTCCAGAAAGATGAATCCGATCCCGCCGAACAAAAATCCAGCGTATCGATCGTCGTAATCGGTGTACACCCGCTCTTCAATCTTGGTCTTTTCAAGCTCACCGATTTCCTCGTAGATGTCTCGAAGAGCCTGATTATTAGTGGCTCTGAAATATTTTCCACCCGTGATAGTGGCAACAGCAGACAACATCCCTTCATCGATCTCGACGGGAACCATCCTTCTTTGCTTACCGGCAAACGGGTGATCCACAACAAAGGGGGCTTCACCGTGGGCACCAACACCAATAACATAGACCCGAACACCCATAGTCCGTGCTATCTCGGCCGCTGTTTCCGGGCTCAGTTCGCCCCTGTTATTCTGTCCGTCGGTCAGCAGAATAACCACCTTGCTGGTGGCCTCTGTGTCTTTTAAACGGTTGACGGCCATGGCCAAAGCTGTACCGATTGCAGTTCCGTCTTCAATTACGCCTACTTCAACTTCATCCATCATTTCCTGAAGGAAAACATAGTCAAGCGTGAGTGGTGACTGCGTGTATGCCTTGGCCGCGAACACGATCAGACCCACACGATCCGATGTTCGACCTGCAATAAATTCGGCTCCGATGGCACGGGCAGCCTCAAATCTGTTAGGCCGGAAGTCTTCTGCCCGCATCGATGTAGAGGTGTCGAGTACCATCATGATGTCGACCCCTTCGGCGAATCTCTCACGGATGACGTTTCGGTCCTGAGGCCGGGCCATTGCTATGATTACCAGCGCTAATCCTCCGATTCTGAGCACCGTGGGTAGAGCCCGAAGTCGGTTTTTCAGAGTTCTCGGGACATTCTTGACGGAGCGAACGGTGCTGAACGTCAAACCTGTTCTTTTACGCGAAGAATGCCATGACCACCATCCGATTACAGGCAACAGAGCCAATAGAACCAACCAGTAAGAATTTGCGAAAAACAGATTCATTTACTTAAATTTTCGGTTGGTACTCGGAGGCGCCGATAGTCTCAACCTCGGTCTCCACAAGTTCTGTTGTAGAATCGCTCTCGTACGATTCTGTATCGCGTTCGGATTCAGACGCGTCGTCCTTCGCTTTTAATTCAGCGGCGATCGCTGCCTGCCTGCTCTCGTATGATACCATTTCTTTCTCGGTCTCGTCGATGGCCGTTCTCGTGTGCGACAGAGCGTCGAGACCGGCAGAGGACGGGGGCTGCATCTTGGCAAATTTCACAAGGTCTGCCTGGGCAAGGACTTTTTTGATTTTATGCACCATTTCTGGCGGCACAAGACCGTCTCGTACAGCATCTTCCAGCTTACCGATGAGCTCGGTCGTGCTGCTTTCGAGCGCCGGGACTTTCGTTCGTCTCTCCAGATACGTCCGTAATATTTCTGAAAGCTCGACGTAAAATGGCTTAACAAGTTCGGGATCCGACAAATCTGTTTGTTCCAGGCGCGCGAGCCGCTCTTTTGCCTCATCCCACGGCGGGTCCTCGGGTTCGGGAACGAAATCAGGATCATCTTCTTCTTGCGTCCGATTTCTGATCTTCCAATACCAGTATGCCCATCCAGCCAGGATCAGCAGTAAAAAGGACCACCAAAGCCAATTCGACGCAGGGAAATCAGCCAGGTCGGTAATGTCTCTCAGGCCTTGCGCGTCCTTTGGAACGAGTGATGTGACCGGAACTACAATCGGTGGTGTGGCCGCAACAAGCGTATCGGACGCGCTGATAAGCCCGATCGGAAGGAGCGATACGTACGCCGTGTCAAGCGCAAACGTTGTGGCCTCGTAAGAAACAGAATCAACGACCCATGAACTGGAAACAGTGCGCCGACCTCTATCCGGATCCCCCAGGAATATAAAGTCTCCCAGTGACCAACCTGAGCCCACTCGGAGTGAATCCGGAATAAACGAATGTGGGAATATTACATCGCTGGTTCCGTCGTGAGCAACAGATACGATTATTTTGAATCGATCACCGACAGTTATACTGTCTGCGGTGGCATAGGCGTCATACACCTGCGCGGAAGATGACGGTGTAAACCCGATCCACACAAACAGCGCCGCCGCAATCGATAGATAGTGTACACGGGCCAGTACCGACCGCTCGTAAATGCTGATCATCGCTTATTTCTGCGCCTGAAAAATTGAATGAGCGGTTGTACGTAATCCTGATCCGTCCGGATGGGAATTCGATCGACTCTCGAGCGTATTAATGTGTCTATGACCTTTTCGTGTTTATTGCGAGCTTCGGCGGAATACGAATCGCGAACGGAATCACTGGTGGTATCGACGATGGTTGTTTCACCGGTCTCCGCATCGGTGAGCTCCAGCAGCCCGACTTTTGGCAGGTTTAATTCCCTCGGATCTTCAATGTGTACAGCGATGATATCGTGCCTGCGTGATACAGATTTCAATTCAGACTCAAAATTGTCGTCAATAAAGTCGCTTACCAGCAGTACGATTGATCTCCGATTTAACACTCGGAGCACATGAACCAGCGCAGACGCTATGTCTGTCTTCGTAGAGGAGCGTTCATGCGCATACAAGTCGCGGATCAGCCGAAGAACATGTTTGCGACCCTTTTTTGGCGGGACATACAATTCGATATGGTCCGAAAAAAGAATCAGTCCGACATTATCGTTGTTTTGAATGGCACTGAATGCGACGACGCCGCAGATTTCAGCGGCGATCTCGCGTTTAAAATTTCCGGACGATCCAAAATCCTCGGAGCCTGAGATATCTACAGCCAATAAAACAGTCTGCTCGCGCTCCTCCTCAAAGATTTTAACATAGGTATTTTCGGAGCGAGCGGATACATTCCAATCAATGTTTTTGATGGGATCTCCGATCTGGTACGGTCGGACTTCGGCGAATTCCATCCCCTGCCCCTTAAACGCCGAATGGTATTCACCCCCGAAAATATCGCTCACCAATCCTTTGGTCCGGATTTCAAGCTTTCGAATTTTTTTAAATAATTCCCTCGGGATCATCGCATCAGTTTCATAACCAGTCGTTATAACGCCAAACTATCCGGACATGTTGTATGATCCGGACAGAATTCTAACATTGGTTTTAATTCTAAGCTGGTTTTAAATTTATCGTGGCTTCAAATCTAACACATGCTTCAAGATACTTATGATGGACCTGTTCAATGCCTGTCGTAAATTATCGAGCTTCTCAAACGACTCGTCTTCCCGGTGGATTCCGTGCGGTGTGCAGTAATTGTATTTCCTGGTTCGAATTGCGATCATGATGCCTACCATGTTCTTAAACATGAGTTGGGGCAGGATGTGTCTTTTATCTGGCACAAAGATGAATCAGTCGGCGACGTTGATCTGGTGGTTATTCCTGGAGGATTTTCCTACGGAGATGCTCTGCGTTCCGGAGCAATCGCCCGGTTTTCGCCCATCATGAAAAATGTAATCCGGTTCGCCAAGGAGGGTGGTCTGGTGATGGGTATCTGCAACGGCTTTCAGGTCTTGTGTGAATGTGGACTATTGCCTGGTGCATTGACGCGCAACGAGTCACTCAGGTTTGTTTGTAAGAATATACAGATCCGGGTTGATGCGCTGAATACGCCATTCACGTGTGAGGTAAGTCCAGGTGCGATTCTGACGATCCCGATAGCACATGGGGAAGGAAATTTCATCGCCGATGAAGAGACGTTGGATTCGCTTGAAGCGGAGGGCAGAATCGTATTTAAGTATTGCAACGAGGACGGAGAAGTGGATGGAAAATCCAATCCTAACGGATCCGCCCGAAGCATTGCCGGTATTGTCAACGCGGAACGGAACGTTCTGGGTATGATGCCACATCCCGAACGATGTTCGGATGCTGTTCTTGGAGGGACCGATGGCATGGCCATTTTCCGCTCCATTCTTTCTTTTGTTGAGGCGGCAGAGGCTGTCCCGACCAACTAAAAACGCATTTTCCATGATTCGTCGCATTTCAACATTTGTTATTGCTGCCATGTTCATCCTCAGCGGCTGTAACTCTACTGACACCGTAGCAACAGAAGACTCTGAGGGAGACGCCACAGGCTTTTTCACCACAAGTACGGGTCTGAAGTACCGGATTAATCAAGTGGGCCCTGGCGCAACCATTCAGAACGGCGACGTTGCCGTTATGCATTACACAGGATGGTTATTCGACCCTGCAGCCATGGAGCAGAAAGGAGACAAATTCGACAGTTCGGTCGATCGTGGTCAGACTTTTCAATTTGAGCTCGGCATTGGCCGCGTCATCGGAGGTTGGGACGAAGGTGTTCTGGGAATGAATATCGGCGAGAAACGTACGCTGATCATTCCGCCGGATCTCGGATACGGCTCACGGGGCTCCGGTGCAGCCATTCCGCCAAACGCAACTCTGCTGTTCGACATCGAATTAGTTGAGATCAGGAAGCCCAATTAGGATTGTCCGTTGGCAGGTTGGTCAGCGAGTCCGGGCGGGGAGCCCTGGCCTAAGCCAGCTTCGCCTTCATGTATTCTCGGCGCATGATCGCGATGGCCGCGATCGAGATGCCTTTCGGGCAGACGGCTTCACACTCACCGTGATTGGAGCAGTCTCCGAAGCCTTCTTTCTGCATCTGTTCCACCATCGCGACGGCCCGCTCTTTCCGTTCGGGGCGACCCTGTGGGAGTCCCGAAAGGTGAGCGATTTTGGCGCCTGTAAAAAGCGATGCTGAGGCGTTCGGGCATGCCGCGACGCAGGCGCCGCATCCGATGCACGCTGCGAAATCAAATGCTCCTTCCAACTCATTCTTAGAGATCAGGATGGAATTGGCGTCGGGCGCACTACCGGTGTCCACGGATACATAACCTCCGGCGGCAACAATTCTATCGAGAGCACTCCGGTCGGCCACCAGATCCCTGATGATCGGGAAGGCCGTTGCTCGCCAGGGCTCCAGGACAAGCATGTCACCATCCTGATAGTGCCGCATGTGAAGCTGGCACGCGGCAGTTCGCTGCTGAGGACCGTGTGCAACGCCGTCGATAACTACGCCGCAGGCACCGCATATTCCTTCCCGGCAATCATGATCAAATTCGACGGGATCATCACCGGCGTGAATCAGCTGTTCATTCAGGACGTCCAGCAATTCCAGGAATGACATGTGGGAATTGACATCAGCTACGGTGTAGTTGACAAATTTTCCCTTCGACTCAGGTCCGGCCTGGCGCCATACTCTCAAGTGGATCGTCATGCTGTCTGACATGTACTAACGAGTTTATTCGGTTTTAAAAGAGTGTCGATAATTTTCTACGACTCGTATTTGTCGGGGTTATTTGTAACTGCGCGTGGTGAGCTGAACATTTTCGAAGTCCAGATATTCCTGGTGGACTTTCGGATCCTGATTTTGTCCCGTGTATTCCCAGGCGCCCACAAAAGCGAAATCCTCGTCGTTTCGCTGGGCCTCCCCATCTTCGGTCTGATACTCCTCCCGGAAGTGGCCACCGGCAGACTCGTTCCGCATGAGTGCGTCACGGGCCATCAATTCTCCAAGCTCAAGGAAGTCGGCCACACGGCCGGCAAATTCAAGATTTTTATTGTAATGGGTCTTTTCGCCCGGTATACGAACGTTTTCCCAGAACTCCTCCCGGAGCGTTGAAATTAATCCGACAGCTGTTTCAAGACCTTCTGCCGTTCGGGACATGCCCACGTTATCCCACATAATGCGGCCCAGGTCGCGATGATATTCCGTAACTGTTTTCGTCCCTTGAATCGAGAGCAATCTGTCCAGTTTTTCTGTCGCGGCGGTTTCCGCTTCAACAAAAGCCGCATGCGACGTGTCGGCATCTGTCAATTTTGTAGACGCGATATAGTTACCGAGCGTATATGGGATCACGAAATAGCCATCAGCGAGACCCTGCATAAGTGCGCTGGCACCCAGGCGGTTTGCACCATGATCGGAAAAATTCGCTTCGCCGAGTACAAACAGGCCCGGAATGGTGCTCTGTAATTCGTAATCTACCCATAACCCGCCCATGGTATAGTGCACGGCCGGGTAGATTCGCATGGGTACCTCGTACGGATTCTCTCCCGTAATCCGTTCGTACATCTCGAACAGATTCCCGTATCGCTCGCTGATTTTGTTCTTTCCAAGCCGGTCAATTGATTCCCGGAAATCCAGGTATACCGCCAGTTTCGTTTCGCCCACACCACGGCCTTCATCACACGCATATTTTGCGTTTCGAGACGCGACGTCCCGGGGTACGAGGTTTCCAAAAGACGGATATCGCCGTTCCAGATAATAATCTCGTTCATCATCTGGAATGTCCTGTGGCAGGCGGCTGTCGCCGACTTTTTTGGGTACCCATACACGTCCATCGTTCCGGAGGCTCTCACTCATTAGCGTAAGTTTCGACTGATAATCTCCGGAAACAGGAATACAGGTTGGATGAATTTGCGTAAAGGCCGGGTTCGCGAAGTACGCTCCTTTTCGGTGGCATCTCCATGCCGCAGTTACATTCGAGTTTTTTGCATTCGTGGATAAATAATACACGTTTCCGTACCCGCCGGTGCACAACAAAACGGCGTCTGCGATATGGCGCTCTATTTTACCGGTAACCAGGTCCCGTGTAATAATACCCCGTGCGTATCCGTCAATGACTACAAGATCGAGCATCTCACGCCGCTCGAACATGATAATCTGGCCTGTGGAAATCTGTCGGCACATGGCCTGATACGCGCCGAGGAGAAGCTGCTGACCGGTCTGCCCACGAGCATAAAACGTCCTGGAGACCTGGGCGCCTCCGAATGAGCGGTTATCCAGATGACCTCCGTATTCCCTGGCGAACGGAACACCCTGGGCAACGCATTGATCAATAATCTCGTTGCTGATTTGTGCCAGGCGGTGGACATTGGCTTCCCGCGATCGATAGTCGCCACCTTTAATTGTGTCGTAGAACAGTCGCCAAACGGTGTCGCCATCATTCGGATAATTCTTTGCAGCATTTATACCACCTTGTGCTGCAATCGAATGGGCGCGTCGTGGCGAATCCTGAATACAGAAGCTATTTACCCTATAGCCTAATTCCGCAAGTGTTGCCGCGGCGCTTCCACCAGCCAGGCCTGTGCCCACTACTATGACAGTATGTTTTCTCTTATTGGCAGGATTGACCAGTTTGATCTGGTTTTTGTAGTTATCCCATTTCTCCTGAAGCCGTCCGTCAGGGACATTTGCTGAAAGCGGGTGAGCCATAGTTGAAATCAGTCTTCGATAAAAAAGAGGTTGAATCGCGCGTCACGCCCGGGACGCATTGATTACGGCCGTCGTTAAACGATGCCGAAATAGATCGCGAGCGGGACGACAAGAAATCCGACACCTATCGCCAGTCCTAATAAACCGCCAATGGTATAAATAATCGGTGTAAGAGACGGTCGCGTGGCGCCCAGAGATTGAAAAGCACTCCAGATCCCGTGTCTCAGGTGCAACGACAACAATAGCACAACGGCAGGATATCCAAATGCGTAGAAAGGGTTTTGGAATTTCTCATGCATCAACCGAGCCAGGTCCCGCATGACCACTCCATTTACAGTCGTTTCATAATAGGTACCGTACTTGAAAGACAGAATATGGACAACCAGGAATACAGCAAGAACGATTCCGGTCGCAATCATACTTTGGCTGCTCAATGATTTCCGGGATGGAGAGCCCGCAGAACCCTTGACTTCATAAGCTTCAGGGCGGGCTCTTCGTTTTCCCAACGCGATGTTAATTCCGAGCGCAATGTGGAACACAAAAAAAGTCACCAGCGCAATTTCGACCGCCCACAATATCGGTCCGAGGCTGATCAGAAAGTGTGAGTATTCGTTGTATGCGTCTGTGCTGGTCAAGTATTGCAGATTTCCAAGCATGTGCGTAAGCACAAATCCGGTCAAGGCCAGGCCCGTCACCCCCGTAGCTACTTTTTTTCCGACGGGCG
>SMXK01000042.1 GCA_004356265.1 Bacteroidota bacterium | reverse complement strand
TCGCTCCAGGCGTGAACCTGCTGGGATTTGATGAGAGGGTGACAGAAATGACGCGCGACAACGGCGTCCCCGAGAATTTCGACATTACTTTTCAACCCTTGAACGACGTTCATCTCGGATCTACCGACGTCATTTTTGACCCGGTTACCAATAAAGGGGACCGTTCGAATATTTATGTATTCGGCGCAATTGCGATATTAATTCTGCTAATCGCCATTGTGAACTACACGAACCTCGCGACAGCTCGAAGTACCGATCGCGCTCGCGAGGTTGGACTTCGTAAGGTCATGGGCTGTCAGAGGAGCCAGATCATCGGCCAGTTTTTGACCGAATCGTTGTTAACTACATGTTTTGCCCTGGCATTATCTCTTGTCTTAACATGGTTGGCGCTTCCTTTTCTGAGTGACTTGAGCGGGATGAATCTCGAGATCTCTGCGACAAATCTTCCGGAAATCGGATTTTTCCTGGTCTTCATGTTAGTCGTCGTTGGGCTTTTAGCCGGACTATACCCTGCAATTGCCTTGTCCGGTTTTGAACCCATCACGGTTCTGAAGGGATCATTCGCCTCCGGGAAAAAAGGTCGGGCATTGCGCGTGGGTCTTGTAGTCTTCCAGTTCACCATATCAATCGCGATGATCGCGTCTACGGCTATGGTGCAGAAACAATTGAATTACATTCAAACTCGGGACATGGGATACGATCGGGAGCAGGTGTTGCTTCTGGACATGGTCGACAATTCGATGTCTGCGGAACTGAATAATCTTCGCGAGACCCTTGAAGGACACAGTAGTTTTGCCGCCGTCGGTACATCGGGAAACGTGCCTGGTCGAACATTCGGACGGACACGAGTGCGTCCGGAGGGCATGCCCGAAGACGATATCTGGATCTGGAGTGTTTTCAGTGTCAGCCCGGAAACACTACCTACGCTCGGGATGGAAATGGCGGAAGGCCGAAACTTCAGTCGGGAGATGGGAACCGATTCTTCCGGAGTCGTGATTATCAATGAGACCGCCGTTGCGCAGCTCGGATGGGACAATCCGCTTGAGCGGAGGCTTTACCAGGGTCCGCAGGATTCTACCGGATTGCAGATCATCGGCGTCGTGACAGATTTTCACTGGACAGGGATTCATCAGAATATTGAACCCGTGATGATTACTCCTCTGAACACAAATCCAGGCAATGTTCTGGCGGCGAGAATTCGGAAAGGTCAGATTCAGCAAGCGCTTGCATTTGCCGAAGAGACGTGGAACACCATTTATCCCGAGTACCCCTTTTCGTATTCGTTTATGGACACTGAGTTCGACACGTTATACTCCCGCGATCTGAGCACGGGTCGGATTGTCAACCTGTTTTCTTCACTGGCGATCCTGATCGCTTGTCTCGGTCTCTTTGGACTCGCAAGTTACACGACTCTGCAGCGCACGAAGGAGATCGGCGTGCGAAAAATAATGGGCGCTTCGACCAACCGAATTGTGAGCCTCCTCGTGATTGATTTTGTGAGGTGGGTTGTGCTGGCAAACATTCTCGCCTGGCCACTCGCCTGGTATGCCTCATCCAGGTGGCTCGGAGGCTTCGCTTATCGAATCGAAATAGATCCGCTCGTTTTTCTGGGCGCGTCGTTGATCGCCATCGTGATCTCGGTACTGACAGTGTTAGGACAATCGTTACGGGCTGCGCATCTGAACCCGGCACACGCGCTCCGATACGAATAACGATTCTCGATTGGACATTAAAAAACCGGGAGGCGCTTAATTTGTGCCTCCCGGTTTTTTGTACTCAGATGCTGAGCTGGCTAACTAAAAGCCAGGCTCCCAGGCGATTCCAACTTTTAAACTCATGTAGGTGAAATCGAATTTCTCTTGCGTTACGTAGCTACCTGCTTTAAACGCGTGATCGTATCGACCAGCTACCACCAGGTAACTGTTAAACCCGGCCGGTACAATCACGCCGATCTCAGGAGCGACCGCAACTAAAAAACGCTGCTCTTTTAATGACCAGAGGCCCATGTCAAAGCGCTGGATAATGTAGTTGAATCCGGCCTCCAGTCCGACGTATGGTCTCAGTGCTCTTGATTCACCAAGGAAATACTGTACACCAGCCAGAACTGGAAATGCGTTAACGTATCTGGTTTGAAATCCGGAGACATCGCCGTCGGCTTGGTCAAAAGAAAGAGCAATCGTGTCATGGTTACTCTCGTCGAACACCTGCCATCCGAACGAGAAGGTTAACGCCATATTTTCAGTTTTGAAATAGGATCCCTTGATCTGAACGCCGAGCCAACTGGTGTCATCAACAAATTTCGCCATATCGCCGGTTGCGCTGCTGACATTGTAAGTCAGCGAAGTAAGTCCGTTCTGCGCAGCGGTTTCTACAGCCGTTCCTAGAAAGAACACTGCAAATAATGCAGTAAGTAGTGTAAATCGTTTCATTATTCTGGTTTAAATCGTGTGCTGTGTTCTGTCTTAGCTGCCAGCTTTGAGATACGCTGACTGCTCATACATTTGTCGGATTCCAGTGTTAAGGCGCGTAGCCGTACCGGCGCTGGAATTTTCCAGTAATCCATTCAATGCTCCGATCCACGTCGTTCCAATTTCCCTGGTCGGCGCGTCCTGACGCTCTGGATCAACCAGATCTACGAAAAGTGTACCCGTTTCATAAGAGTAAACAACACCACCACCGTACCATGGATATCCGGGTCCCCAGCCGGGTCCCCATCCTGGCGGATAACCTCCGTACCAGCCCCAACCACCCCACCAAGGATAACCTACATACCCAGCCCACTGAGTCGTCGAAATGCTGACGAAGGCATAGAGGTCCGGAGGATTATCGGGATCTGGTTCCAGAACACGTACATACCCCAAGTCTGTCAAGCCCTGTGCGACTTCGCGCAATATCAGTTCGTCAAACGAACGGGATATATTATCGTCGTCGGGATCCGCATCATCCGGCAAAAGGTGGACAACTGAATCCGGCATCGCAAAAGTACGATAGTTCGAAAAATCCACTTCAGGATCGTACACAGTAGCAACGACGTCCAGGTCTTCAACAGATAGGCCGCCCGAAGACGGGTAACATGCGCTCATTGCGAGGCTTGCCGTGAGCAACAGCGCAAAAAGCTGGAATCGTCCCTTTTTGAGAAAATGCATGATTGTCTTAATCACAATATTAAATTATACAACAACGGTTTCAGCAGCTTGTCAGACAACACGTATCGGAGACGCACGTCTAGATCGAACCGCCTAAAAGTTTAGCGCAGATCTGAACGGCTTCTGGTACCAAAAGATGCATCAGTACCGGACCTTTATCAATAATACGGAGATGAATATCGAATTACAGGTCACAAAAAAACCACCCTTCGCGAAAGCCGTTGACATCAACCGTCAATCGCAATGGGTGGTATCAAAACTACGTCATCACACGAAACAAGTACGTAGTTTCTCGAACATCACTACGTATATATACGGAGTTTCGAGGAACTGTCCAAAGTTTTCTTCCCAGAAAGAAAGTTTCCACAACGCGAACCTTACTCTTTCTCTGCCGATACAAACCGACGTTTTCGCAGCAATATTTCGGAAGCGATTTCCTCAATCGGTTTTTTGGTGACCTCAATCACGGGCCAATCGCGCCGTTTGCGGAAAATAGATCGCGCATACGTCAATTCCTTACGGATATAGTCCACGTCTGCGTAAGTGCCTGTGGCACCGCCCAGATAGGTATCTCGTGCCCGACGCAGTATCGCAAGTTGATTGGCTTCGGTACTCAGGCAAAAGACTTTTCCTGAAGGCAGATCATATATCGCTGGTGGCGGAAGTATATCGGAAATTATAGGCACGTTACCGACAAGCCAGCCTTTAAACGCGAGATAAATACTAAGCGGTGTTTTGAAGGTCCTCGACACGCCCAGCAAGACAATGTCAGCATTCACCAGTTCATTCGAGCGTTGACCGTCGTCGTGTCGAAAAGCGAACTCCATGGCTTCAATTCTTTTGAAGTATTCCTTGTTCAGTTTTCTGAATAACCCCGGCTTCTCAGATGGTTCATCCGAGAGTTGAAACGTTAATTGAGCCAACAGCGGACCCATCAGATCTATCGTTTGAACGTCATGCAACCGACCTATATCAGATAAAGCAGACCTCATATCCGTTGATACCATGGTATGCACGATAAATCCTTTCACTCGAGCGGCCTCTTCAACTACCTCAACTACCTGTTCTTCAATGAGTACCCCGCCCCGGCGTTGAATATTTACCTCAGTCTCAACAAACTGAGCCAGAGCGGCGCGAAGAAGCTGATCAGCTGTTCCACCGGTCCCGTCTGAGACTACAAAAATGTGATGCATGCCTGTTGATCAAAGGTTCTAATCAGATCGCGTTCGTTGTAAAGATAACCAGATAATATGTATCACCTCAATGGAAATGAGAACAGCATAGATATAATAATGCCAGTACTTGTTTTTGCCCTTTGACCGCAGCGATCGTTTGCGGATATTAAGTGCTTCAATTGGTGAAACACAATCACTTCTCTTTGTAAATCCGTGCCCGATCTGATATTCCGCGCTGAGCAGGTAGTGAACTCCTTAAATCCGACAAATATTGTCCTGACCTCACACCGTTTTTTCTTCCGGAAGCTGGCGTTTTTCCTGTTTATTCTGATTGCCGGTTCGACATTTCGGGTTGCTGCGCAGCCGTTTATTTTGTCCTCCGTTCAAACGGACATTGTAAATCTGAGCTATGGGTCGATATCAGTCGCGGACATCAATGGCGACGGCCAGATGGATGTGTTATTTACCGGGAATTCCAAAAGCTCAATGCCGTTTCGACCGTCAGCGGCGGTCGCCATTAATTTATCTTCCGGCGGTGCGCAAGAGAGTTGGGTGCGGTTCGATATCTCCGAATTGGCAACAAAAACGTATCTCGGAGATGCGTTCTGGTCCGATGTGGATCTCGATGGCGACTTGGATTTTCTTCTCACCGGCACCACGGCGACAGAACCTCCGTATACCTCAGTAACCGAATTATATATAAATAACGGAACCGGATTTGTTGTTTCTGATCCCGGTTTACCTGGTGTTCATGCCAGCATTATTCGATGGGCCGATTTCGACAATGACGGCGACGAAGATCTGTTTCTGGCTGGTGAGACTTCCGGTGGTATTTCTGTAGCTGGATTGTACAGGAATGATGGTACCGGAGGGTTCTCGGAGATTATGGGCCCATCCATGTTGGCGCGATTTGGAGATGCCGCATTCGGCGATTACGATAATGATTCCGATCTGGATCTGATTGTAACCGGAACGAGAATAGACGGGAGTTTTTCGACTGTCCTGTACGACAACAACGGTCGCGGTGAATTCACCGACTCAGGCCAGCAATTACGGGGATTTGCTTTTGCGGCACTGGAGTTTGCTGACTACGACAACGACGGGGACCTGGACCTGTTTTTATCGGGGGCTGAACTGGCGGTCGCCGATATTATGCACGGAAAAACCGTTCTGTATAAAAATAATGGCGGCTCGTTTGTTGAGGCGCCGGACGTGTTCGATGGGGTTTTTTACGGTGACCTGACACTTGGTGACTACGACCTGGATGGCGATCTGGATTTGTTTGTAATGGGACTCACGTCTCTCAACGGTAGCCACGCGGGGAGGATGTACAGGAACGACAATGGCCAGTTTATAGAATCTACTGGACTCGTTGGAGCTTCGACCGCGAATGCTGAGTGGATCGACTTCGATGGAGACAATGATCTGGATATTCTCGTCGCCGGGCTGAACTTGGCCGGGATTCCGTACACACGTCTCATTCGAAATATAAGCCGGCTTGTTAACCGCCCACCCGTTGCTCCGACCGGCTTGTCTACGACGGTTGATACCGACGACGTGACGTTTGCATGGTTAGCAGCGGAGGATGAAGAATCCGCCGCCGTGTCCCTCACATACAATGTCTATATCGGGACTGCACCCGGCCTCAGTGACATATTTTCTTCTCGAGCTAATACCTCAACCGGAAAACGGTATACGGGAGGCCCCGGCAATACCGGACAGAATTTGTCGTGGACAATTTATGACATCCCTCTGGGTGTGTACTATTGGAGTGTTCAGGCGATCGATAATTCGTTCGTTGGATCCGAATTTGCTGCAGAAGGGCAGTTCAGCGTGTTGACCAGTGGAAAAGTGATTACCGATACAGAGTCGGACGGTACATTACCTTCCGATATTCTGCTAAAACCAGCCTATCCAAACCCCCTGAGGACGTCGACGATAATCGAATACGATATTCCGGGCAGCACTTCCATTGAAATATCCATTTATGATCTTCTTGGAAAACGGGTAACCACACTCGTAAAAACTTTTGTTCAGGGCGGTACCCATCGTGTTGTCTGGGATGGAACGTCGTCTACAGGTGCCCCGGTAGGTGCCGGTGTGTATTTCGTTCGGATGTTTGCCGGAGACGCGTCCATGAGTCAGAAACTTGTCCTACTTAAATGATCCGCCCGCTAGTGCCCGTGAGAACTCTTTTTCTGATCCTGATCTGTACGCTCGCAAGCGCGATTCTTCCAGCAGTTTCTGTTGCGCAGGATGGCCCGCCGCTGTGGGAAGAGCTATTCTTAACGAACCTGGGTCCGATTAAATATGGATCTGCGGTCTGGGGCGACTTTAACAACGATGGCTTATTCGATGTGATATACACCGGAACGAGCACGGACTTCGACGATCCGAGACCGGGTTTCGAGGTGTTCGTTAATATGGGTATGACCGTTAGGATTATACCCGATCCAACGGGTGGTGAGCCTATCCAGATTTTTGGTATAGACTACCAACCACTCGGATTTGCAGACGTCTTCACGGATCCGTTATGGCGTTCGACGGCAGCGTGGGGTGACCTTAATAATGATGGCAGACTTGATGTTATAGGTTCTGGTACGACCAGAGGAGGGCAGCTGCAATTACAGGTTTATTTTCAGACTCCTCCCGGAAACATGAGACGGTTTGTACGTGGGCCTCTACATGACGGGCTTACGGACGGAGATATCATACTCGTGGATATAGATAATGATGGCGATCAGGACATTATTCTGAGCGGGTATGACAGTAATAACGTATCGCAGACGTGGATACTGGAGAATAATATTAATGAGGGGGGATTCCTGATCAACGTGACACATAATCTCGCAAATCTCGCGCAGGGCAAAATCGCTGTCGGGGATTACGACGGGGATTCAGATATGGATATCCTGATAACAGGGGTCGAAACCCCTCAACGTTTTGTAACCAAGCTTTACCGAAATGACGGTGCTGGTAATTTCACTGCTACCGCTGATCAGTTTAAACCGCTGATGGGTGCCGCTGTGGACTGGGGTGATTTTGATGCGGACGGAGATCTGGATATTCTGTATTCCGGAGGTATTCTTACGCCGTTCCTGCTTGAAGGCGATTTGGCCGTATACGAGAATTTGGGGGGTTCATTCAGCCCCGACGGTGTAAGGATGTTTGGCGGTTTCCCGGAATCTCCCGCATTTGGTCGATACCGAGGATCCGCTGAATGGGGTGATTTTAATAATGACGGCTACCTGGATTTTCTAATTGCCGGGGGCAAAGGGCCGTCGTCGGCCAGTACTGGA
>SMXK01000041.1 GCA_004356265.1 Bacteroidota bacterium | reverse complement strand
GCGATCGGGATATCATAAATATCCAGTTCATCCCGCCGGATAAAGAACAACAACAGGTCCAGTGGCCCTTCAAATTGATGTAACTTTACCCTGTACATAATTAACCGGCTTCATGTGCTCTCTGCTCAACGAACCAGTCGACTGTTTTTCGGAGGCCATTCTTAATGCTGATTTCGGGCTCCCATCCGAGCTCGCGAGCAGCAAGATCGGCGGACAATACGCTGCGCCTCTGCTCTCCGGGCTGCCCGTCTGCGTGAACTTCGTCCACCGATGCGGCCGTGTTCTCCCTTATTATCCGAAAAAGCTGTACGACATCTGTTTCTATACCCGTTCCGACATTAAATATTCCGGAGGCGTCGTAACCGAGGGCGGCTAGATTTGCAGTAACTACGTCTCCCACAAATACATAGTCACGAGTCTGTAATCCGTCTCCGTTAATGAAAACAGGTTCACCGGCCAACATCCGGAGCGAAAATATTGCGACCACGCCAGCTTCACCGTGTGGATTCTGGCGTGGACCGTATACATTGCCGTACCGCAGAGCAACATAATTCAGCCCATACTGATGGCGATAATACTCAAGGTACTTTTCTGTCGCTAATTTCGTTATACCGTAGGGGGATAGCGGTTGAAGCGTGTGATTCTCATCCTGAGGAGTATAATCGGGTTCACCATAGATAGCTCCGCCCGTGGATGAAAAGACGACTTTTTTGAGACCTGATTTGCGTCCGGCCTCTAGTAAATTGAGCGTCCCGCGAATATTTATATCTGCGTCAAAAGACGGGTCAGCAACCGATTTTCGAACATCCATCTGCGCGGCGAGATGCATCATGGTGTCATATTCGTAACGCTCAAACAATTCAGCCGCCTGGTCAGACCGGATATCGAATTGATGAAAAACAACGCCATCGCTGAGATTGTCGGTCGTTCCCCCGGACAGGTCATCCACAACATGAACCTCGTGGCCACTTTTTAACAAGGCATCAGCGACATGCGAGCCAATAAATCCTGCGCCGCCCGTTACTAATATTCTGCCCATAATGTCACTAACTCTAAGCTTCAGGAAGCAATTCAATGGTTGTAAATCGAGCTGGATCGAACAGGTCTCCGGCAACTCTTTTAAGGTCACTCGCTGTCACAGAATCCACATCTTCCATCACTTCGTCGAGCGAAAAATATCTCCCGTAATATAATTCCTGCCTTGCTATTCGCATCATACGAGCGCCCATGCCTTCAAGTCCAAGGATGATGGATCCTTTCACCTGATTGGCCGCCTTGTTCAATCTGCGAGGGCTGATTTCTTTGTCGACCATTCGGTCCAGTTCCCGAAAGATCAACCGGCGAGATTTTTTTAATTTTGTCGGATCTGTACCCATGTATACTCCAAACTCACCGGAATCTGCGAGCATGTTGCAGAAAGAATAGATGTTGTAACAGTAACCGTATTTCTCCCTGATATTCTGATTCAGCAGACTTGACATGCCTCCGCCAATTATGGTGTTCAGCACCGACAATGCGGCCCGGTCTTCGTGATTCACATCGTACGCGCGGGTACCGATAAGAAGGTGGGCCTGCTGCGTTGGGCGTTTCTTCAGCAACTCGGTGGGCGCGTATTTCTTGATAGTGTGCACCTGTTTCTGCTGAGTTTTTAACGACTCTCCTTTCAGTGCTTTCACAACAAGTTTGACGACACGATCGTGTTGCAAATTACCCGCCGCTGCGACAACGATTCGATTCCCTGTATAATGGGAATCCATGAACGCGAAAAGACGCTCTCGGGTAAAAGACCGGACTGTTTTCTCAAATCCGATAATAGGTCGTCCCAATGCGTCGCCTTTGTAAAGCTGACCCTCCAGAAGGTCAAAGGCATAGTCTTCAGCGCTGTCCTCGTACATCTTCATTTCCTCGACAACGACGTCCTTTTCTCTTTCAATCTCCTTGACGGGAAATGTGGGCCTCAGAATCAGATCGCAGACAGTATCAATGGCCCGGTCCAGGTGGTCATCGAGCGCCCGAGCATAATAACAAGTCTGTTCTTTCGTTGTAAACGCATTCAGATATCCCCCAACACTTTCAAGTCGTTCCGCAATCTGGTGCATTCGCCGGGTTCGAGTCCCCTTGAAAACCATGTGTTCAATGAAATGACACATCCCCGCGTCGGTATCCGACTCGTGCCTGCTGCCTGCTTCAACCCAGGCCCCTACTGATACTGATCGTACCGACGGTATATATTCGGTAACAACCCGAATTCCATTGTCGAGGACCGTTTTGCGATACCCGTCAGACCCTGTATTGATTTTGATGTCCAGACTGTTCATATACTACTTACCAAGTACAATGAGGGCGGAAGTCTTTCGACTTCCGCCCCTGTAAACAAACTTCGTAAACGCAGAAGTCACGTGTTACCGATCGCCGCCGCGATCATGATCCCCACTGCGGTCTCTGTCGCCGCCGCGATCATGATCCCCACTACGTCCGCGGTTGTCGCCGCGTCCATGATCACGACCACCACCACCACGCCGATCGCCACCGCGCCCGCCGCCGCCACGTCTGTCACCACCGCGTCCACGTCCACCGCCGCCCCGACGATCTTCGCGAGGACGCTCTACGTAACCTTCTGGTTTTTCGAGAAATGGTTTCAGGCTGAATCGGAGTTTTCCATCATCCCGAACTTCAATGAGAGAAACCTTGATTTTGTCGCCCACCTGAACATAGTCGTGGACATTGTCAACAAAACCGTAGTCGAGCTCAGAAACGTGGAGTAGCCCTTCTTTACCTGGAAGAATTTCTACGATTGCACCGAACCCTTCAACTTTGCGTACCGTGCCTTCATACGTTTCGCCGGCTTCAGGAACCGTCACAATCCCCTTGATGATCTCAAGTGCAGCCGCAGCATCTTCTCCGTTTGTAGCAGCGACCGTTACGAAGCCAACCCCGTCTTCCTCATTGATTTCAATGGTAGTGTTGGTGTCGCGCTGGATTCCCTGAATGATTTTGCCGCCAGGTCCGATGATGGCTCCGATGAAACTTGAGTCAATAGTAATCTGGGTCAGACGTGGAGCATATGCAGACAGATCTTCGCGAGGTTCAGAGATCGTTTTAGCCATCTCTGAAAGAATGTGCATCCGTCCTTCTTTGGCCTGAGTCAACGCTTGAGACATCAAATCTCTCGTTAACCCAGCAACCTTGATGTCCATCTGACAGGCCGTTATTCCGTCTGCGGTACCGGTGATCTTGAAGTCCATGTCTCCAAGATGATCTTCTGTACCGAGAATGTCAGAGAGAATCGCAGTTTTGCCATCCTCCTCGATCATTCCCATCGCAATACCAGCTACAGGTTTTTTGATCGGGACTCCTGCATCCATGAGAGCCATAGAGCCCGAACACACACTCGCCATAGAAGAAGAGCCGTTCGATTCGAGTACGTCCGCATTGATACGAATCGTGTACGGGAAATCCTGTTCGTCAGGTAACTGGCCCTGAAGAGCACGTTCTGCCAGCATTCCGTGTCCGATTTCGCGCCTGCTGGTGCCGCGCAGGAATCGAGCTTCACCAACTGAAAAGGGTGGGAAGCTGTAGTGCAGGTAGAATCGTTTGTCGGTCGTATCGAACACCTGGTCCACTGCCTGAACGTCGCGGCCGGTTCCGAGAGTTACAGAAGCAAGAACCTGTGTTTCTCCCCTCGTGAAGACGGCAGAGCCGTGTACACGCGGCAGATACGTTACTTCCGTCCAGATATCACGGACATCAGCCAGTCCACGTCCATCTAGGCGAAGGCTTTCTTCCAGAATCACTTTACGGAGAACTTGTTTTTCTACTTCTCCGAAAGCGGCTTTAATGTCGCCAGCGTTGAAACCATCGTCAGTCTGGGAAAGAAGTGTTGCTTCACCGTTTTCATCCGAACCCTTAAGAAAGTGTTCAACCGTTTCTTTTTTCAGATCTGAGATGCCTCCGTAGAAGGTTTCTTTGGAGTACGGAAGGCGGATGTGAGCGTCTATTTTACTCGCAATAAATTCGCCTACCTGTTCGATGATTTCAACAGGTGTCGTTATCGAAGTGTATTCAAACGTTTTTGCGCCACCCGCAGCCTCCACAAATGCCGTCTGAGCTTCGCAAAGCTTCTTGATCACCGCGTGCGCAGCATCAAGGGCATTGAGCATATCTTCTTCCGAAATCTCATCCATCTCTCCTTCAACCATGACAATTGAGTCATACTTGCCGGCTACGATCAGATTCAGGTCTGAAGATTCCAGATCGGTCATGGTCGGGTTGATGATGAACTCACCATCAACGCGTCCGACACGTACCTGTGAAATTGGTCCTTCAAAGGGTGCACCACCCAACATAAGTGCCGCAGACGCGCCGACTCCTGCAAGTACATCGGCGTCATTTTCGCCATCTGCCGAAATGACATTTGCAATGATCTGTGTTTCGTAGAAAAATCCGTCTACGAACATTGGGCGTATTTGCCTGTCGATCAACCGGCAAGAAAGGACTTCTTTGTCCGTTGGACGTCCTTCCCGTTTAATAAATCCACCAGGAAATTTCCCACCGGCCGAAAATTTCTCGCGGTAATCCACCGTAAGCGGAAAGAAGCTTTGTCCTTCTTTCGCATTAGGCGAGAGTACAGCTGTAACGAGTACCATGGTATCTCCCATGCGGACGACTACAGCGCCCGAGGCCTGTTTGGCCAACTTTCCCGTTTCAAGGGTAATAACTTTTCCAGGGCTTATCTCTACTTCCTGGATAATTGCTTTTAACATCTTTTTTGTTTTCTCTTTTCTACACAAAATAATAGCAAGCGAAAGTGATTGGCGCTTTTCTGCGCGATATGCTTTCGGTCACCATAACGAAACGGCATCCCTCTGATTGGAAGGATGCCGTTAATGCAATACTCTGCTATTTTCGAATGCTGAGTTCCGCAATAATTTTTCGATATCGTTCGATATCATTTTCTATCAGATAATTAAGGAGTCTGCGTCGTTTCCCAACCAGCCTCAACAATCCTCTACGAGTAGAGTGGTCTTTGGAGTGGTTCTTGAGATGCTCGGTAAGATTGATGATACGTTGGCTGAAAATTGCAATCTGCACTTCGGCTGTTCCCGTATCGCTCGCTGAGCTGCCGAATTGAACGGCCAATTCTTCCTTTCTTTCTTTTGTAATCACTAAGAGATCCTCTTTAGATTATACCATGCTAAAGAAGAACCCGTAATCCGTATTGGACAACGAATCCCATAAAATTACTGCCGGGGCTGACGCCTGCGTCGGCAGTGTCGCCGATTGAGAGAGACTCAACCGACAAACAGTTGCGTGCAACGCTCTTTATCGAGCTTTAGTTGCGCGACAAGCGAATCGATTCCTGCAAATTTCTGTTCCCCGCGCAGTCTTTCAACGAATTCTACGCGAAGTTGACGATTGTACAAATCCTCAGAAGTCGGATAATCGATAATGTGAACCTCCATAGTTAGAACTGATTCGTCAAAGGTAGGACGCACTCCGATATTCATCATACCGTAAAGTGGGTCATCGAAATTGCTCAGATATACTTTGACAGCGTATACCCCGACGAGGGGAATGATCTTGTCTGAGTTTGCGAGATCGAGGTTCGCCGTTGGAAAACCCAGTTTCTTTCCTCTCGCCGATCCTTTCACCACCAGTGTATCAAACCCATAGTAGTAACCGAGAAGTTTGGCGGCGTCGCGTACCTGACCAGTCTGTTCAATAAGGTGGCGGATTCTTGATGAGGACACAGCCGATTCAGAATCGAGTTCCGCCGGGATGGAATTGACATCGAATCCTCGCGTTTCCGAAAGTTTTCGAAGCAACGCTTCGTTGCCCCGCCCACCTCTTCCAAAGGAATGGTCGTGTCCGATAACAATTTGACTCATTCCAAGCTTCCCGAGTAAAATCTCATCCACAAAAATTTCTGCCTCGACCGCCGCAAATTCCTTCGTAAACGGAATGACGATGAAACGATCAAGCCCCCATTCTTTACTGTGTTTTACTCGTTCCTCGATGGTTGTAAGAAGAGGGATTGTGGCGCCACGAACTACAACCCGGGGGTGAGGGTCGAATGTGACAAGGGTGCTTTTGCCTTCTCTCCTTCTCGCTGTTTCCATGAGGAAGTCCAACACAGCGCGATGCCCCAGATGTACGCCATCAAACGTTCCAACCGTTATCACCGAATCTCGGAGCGACGGCATTTCGTCTGTGTAGTAAATTAACTCCACGCGTGTTATCAGTCTCTGGATGGGATGTCGTCGAGCGACCAGGCGGTTTCTACAGACACAGGGCCGATATACTCTCTGCGAAGGGCAACCAGATGGGCGCCACAACCTAGCGCCTGACCCATTTCATGAGCGACGCTTCGCACATACGTTCCTGTTGAACAGATCAGGGTAAAAGTGGCGTCAGGGGCAGAATAGTTATCAATTGAGAAATCATAGATCGTCACAAAGCGTTGCGGTGTCTTGACTTTTTCACCGCGCCTCGCCTTGTGATAGAGTCGCTCTCCACCAACGCGAACCGCCGAATACATCGGAGTTTGTTGCAGGATTGTCCCGGAAAACACCGAAGAAGCCTCTCGGATATCAGTAATCGTCAACGCGGATACGTCTTCCACTTTTTCTACTTCTGTTTCAGCATCAAAAGACGGCGTCGTTTGCCCGAAACGCATCGTACCGGTATAACACTTTTTATATTCAAGGAATTCATTCATCCGCTTGGTTGATTTGCCGATAAGGCAGATGAGCAGGCCTGTAGCCATCGGATCCAGTGTGCCGGCATGTCCGATTTTTCGGATCTTCAAGATTCGCCGAAGCGCTCGAATTACGTCAAAAGAGGTTATTCCTTTGGGTTTGTCGATCGGGAGAACAACACTTTCCAGGTCAACGGGAAATTCTTGTGTTCGATCGACAGGGTCTGCACGGAATGCGGGATCAAACATAACAGATGTTTGAGGTTCAAACGTCGGAAGCGGAAGGTTCGTCGTGCGAATGGATCTTTCCAAATAACTCTTCAAGACGAGCCGCCTCCGCAAGGGAATCATCGAGAAAAAAACGTAGTTCAGGGACACCTTTTAGCTGATGTCTGATTATTCCGGCCAGCGTCTTGCGAACCCTAACAGAAAGTGATTTTAACTCATCGAGTGCGTCCTGCTTATTAATATCGTCGTCCCCGAAAACACTCACGTATATATACGCTATGCCCAGATCGTTCGTAACGCGTACTCCCGTTACGGTAATCATGTGCTGAATCTCGGAAGCAAAATCGTGTCTTAAAATTTCGGCGATTTCACGTTGCAGCATGCTTGCAACACGTTCGGTTCGAATGCTCATTTCGATATCGTGCTCGATGCGTCAGCGAGCGTCCGTCGTTTTTCAATGATTTCATACGCTTCGATTTGATCACCCACTTTCAGGTCATTGAAGTTTTCAATACCGATACCACATTCATAACCACTTAGAACTTCTCGGACATCGTCTTTGAATCTCCTCAGCGACGCCAGGGTGCCGTCATAAATGACCACGCCGTCACGAATAAGATGGATCTTGTCGGAACGTTTAATTTTCCCATCGGCTACGTGACAACCGGCAATCATACCCTGACGCGGTACCTTAAACGTTTCCCTGACTTCAACAGTCCCGGTAATATTCTCGAGTCGCTCGGGTGACAACAGGCCTTCCAGAGCATCCCGGACTTCACTGATTGCGTGATAGATGACTGAATACAGGCGGACGTCGATTTCCTCGCGCTCAGCCATCTTCCGAGCGCCCAGCACAGGTCGAACCTGGAATCCTATAATAATTGCATCGGAAGCAAGAGCAAGCGTAACGTCACTTTCGCTAATGGCGCCAACGCCTTTGTGCACGATGTTTACGACGACTTCTTCAGCTGAAAGTTTAAGCAATGAATCCGACAGTGCTTCCACCGATCCGGCAACGTCGCCTTTGACGATGAGATTCAGTTCCTTGAAATCGCCGAGTGCAAGCCGCCTGCCAATTTCGTCCAGCGTAATGTGTTTTCTCTGGCGAAGTGATTGCTCCCGGTGTATCTGATGCCTGCTCTGGGCAATAGTTTTAGCTTCTTTCTCATCATCAAGTACCACAAACGGGTCGCCTACATCTGGCGAGCCATCCATTCCGATCACCTGAACGGGCATCGAAGGCCCTACATTGTCGACGCGATTGTCATGTTCATCAAACATGGCTCGAACGCGGCCAGAGTAAATTCCCGCTACAAACGGGTCTCCGATTTTAAGCGTGCCGTTTTGAACCAGTACTGACGCGATGTTGCCTCTTCCCCGTTCTTTTCTGCTTTCAATAACCGTACAAACTGCATTTCGATTTGGATTTGCTTTCAGGTCAAGCAGCTCTGCTTCGAGCAACACGCGATCCAGGAGTGCGTCAACACCGTCACCCGTGAGCGCAGAAACATATTCGCACTGCACCTTGCCACCATACTGTTCTACCAGTACGCCGTAATCAGACAGTTGCTGAATCACTCGATCCGGATTTGCCTCGGGTTTGTCCATCTTATTGACGGCAACAACTATTGGTACATCACCGGCCTTGGCATGGTTAATGGCCTCTATGGTCTGGGGCATTACAGCGTCGTCCGCGGCAACAACCAGGACAACTATATCCGTTACCTTTGCTCCACGCGCCCGCATAGCCGTAAAGGCTTCGTGACCAGGGGTGTCCAGGAATGTGATTACCTTGTCATCACTAAGTTCTACATGGTAAGCTCCGATATGCTGCGTGATTCCACCAGCCTCGCCAGCCACAACGCTTTCTTTTCTGATAAAGTCGAGCAGTGACGTCTTACCGTGGTCAACATGGCCCATCACGGTCACGACCGGTGGACGGGGAAGGAGATCGGCGGGGTCATCTTCCTCAACGATCAGATCGGATACAGTCAGATCGCTTATAAATTCGACATCAAACCCATATTCATCCGCCACAAATGTGATGGTGTCGGCGTCGAGGCGTTGATTTATAGACACCATTAGACCGGCTCCGAACAACGTCGAAATCACGTCATTAACCGCTATATCCATGTGTGAAGCTAGTTCGCCCGTCGAAATAAACTCCGTAACACTAAGGACACCTTCGCTTTCACGTTGATCATCGGCCTCTTTCTGCCGATCCGCGGCATGATCATCCCTTTTTTGCCGGCGTCGTCTCTGGCGGACACGACTGGCGCCCATTTCCAGCTCTCGAAGCGTTTCCTGGAGGCTCTGTTCTACCGCTGTTTCATCAACCGCTGGGGACTTTTTCTTTTTGCCTTTGCGCTTGGAGGGTGCAGTATCGGAAGCTGTTTGAGCTTGCTTGTTTTTGCCAGTTGCTTCTCCAGAAATCCGCTTTCTGCGTCGTTTGCGTTTCCCATCCGAACTGGTTTCTGTTTCCACCGGGTCGACGACAGCAAGGTCAATCTTACCTAGGATTT
>SMXK01000040.1 GCA_004356265.1 Bacteroidota bacterium | reverse complement strand
GGCTCCGGCTCCAGCTCCGGCTCCAGCTCCAGCTCCGGAGCATCGAATGCCGGTCGTCCACTGGCCAGGTTTGCTCTTTTCGCATTTGTTATGGTGGTGGTTCGCTTTCTCCTGTTGTGGACTGGTATTCCCGGCCGTTGGCAAACTGGGAAAGCGCCATTGTCTCCGCTGTTTGACCCCCGGCATTTTGCATCCGATTTCGGTTGGGGAATGATGCAAAGTACCGGTGATCTTTTAGTTACATCGTTGTGTCTGGTGGTTCTGGCGATGGTTTTCGTACGTGTTACGGAACTATTGCGGCGAAAAGCTCTGGATCACGTCAGTATTTTGTGGCAACGAACTGATCGAAATTCAGAGCCCAATGCAGTCCCAATGTCCATGCGGCTGTCAGCGGCCTTATTCATGCAGGGTGTCGTTACGATCGGCCTCGTATTGATACTATCAGAAGCTGCAAGGCGGTCTGTACTGGACAGCACGCTGGACTATTTCGAGAGATCCGGATTGTTACCCGGCCCTCTGGTGATAACTATTTTCACGGCGCTGCTTCTCTGGACATTCGCAGTCATCTTTTTCTCCTCCAGATCGGTCTGGATTTCTATCGAACTTGTCGGGCTGAATCGCTTCACTACGATTTTCAGACTGCCGATGGGAATTAGTGCGGTCGCCGCCGCATCTGTTTTGTTATCTGTCTTTTTCGTCCTCTTCGGCCTCCATGAACAAATCGAAGCGCCGCTTGTAGCCATTTTTATTCTGACGTCCTGGATGGTCGCCGTATACAGTCCCCTGGGCTCCGATCGAGTTTCTGACTGGTTGCATTTGCGGTCCATTGTTCCCTCGATTGTTCTGGTTTCGGTCCTGCTGTATCCAGTCTTCGAGAATGGGATGACCGCAGAGCGGCAACTGATGATGCGGGCAGCAGCCGAATCTTTTCAGGAAGATGTTGATGCCCGGATTGAATTTGCTATCGGGCAGGTCTTGAACCGGGCTGACGAAATCGAGATTGCTTCTGACCCGCGACTGGCAGTCACGGTCGATGCCGTTTATTTCGACTCCGTTGCTCGTTTGGTGACGCAAGGTGAATTGATAGATGCATTAGGTTCGCACGACATTACGATTACCATTTTCGATTCTACTGGTCACCCGCTCGGTCGAAGTGTGGAAACCGGTCGACCCCGAAGTCGGGCGGACTCTGACACCGCCGATCTGGATGCGTTTGATCTGATATTTTCGATGTACGTGGCTGCGGGGGATCGCGGTCGTCTTATCGAACGAATGACCGGAGACCAGGGTTCGGACCAGTTCACGTTCGTCGGGTTCAGGCCGATCGTGAACAATGACGTGCGCACCGGATGGCTGATGGTGAGGGCGATACCTGAGGCCAACCTCCGCGCCAGCGCGCGCGCATTTCCGCGTGTATTGACGCCGGCCGGGTTTTATGGGAACCGCATGGTGGATATATCTGTCGTCGAATACCAGAATGGCGTTTTAAGTAAACGCATCGGACCCACATTCGGACAGACGATTCTGGACTTCGAAATTGATTCTGCGCTGAATCAGACTCCGGTTATATGGCGCACCAGTACCATCAGGGGACAAGAACACATTGAGCTCTATGTACGTCCTGATTTAATTGATGGCAAATCGTTACGTGCAGATCCATTCCTCGGCTCAAAAGTGCGCACGATAGCGGTCCGAAGACCTGAAGCCGGTATTTTTGATCATCTGTATTACATGTTGCGCATTACACTGGTGGGCTTGATGCTCGGTTTACCCGTGTATCTCATCGGGATCTGGTGGCGGATATCCCGTGGGCTGTTGCCAGCCCGTCGCGTCCGATTTCGAGACAAGGTTTTGAATGCCTTTTTTGTGGCCGGCACATTAACTATTGCTGCGACCGGCGTGGTTGGTATGCAGCTTTTAACCAATGAAAATAACCGGGCTGTTGAAGCGCCATTGCGACAGCATCTCGAACGGGTCGAGGCGACATTGTTGAGCGATGCAGGCAATGAAGAACTCCCGTATCAGGTACTTGAACGGTCCAATCTGGATTCCTTATCGGCGCGCGTCGGGCTGGACTTGAACGTCTACAAACTTGCGGAACTGGAGAGATCATCCCGTCCTCAACTGGTGAGGGAGCGACTCATCAGCGCTCGAATTCCGATCGAAGCTTACGAAGCATTGTTTTTTGACGGATTTCGGGACGTCACCGTCAATCAGTCGCTCGGCTCCTACGAGTTTACGGCCGGCTACAGGGCGTTATTGGATGAATCCGGTGATCCCAGATACGTCCTTTCGCTTCCGACACTTCCGGAGCAGCAGCAAATCGAAGAGGATCGTGCCCGTACGATGGCGTATTTGTTCGGTGCTCTCCTCGTGCTGGTATTTGTCGTGATGGTAACGGCCGTCCTTTTGGCCAACACCCTCGCAAGGCCCATCGCGGTATTGCGAGCGGGGCTTGAGGCTGTGAGTGAAGGGCGTTTCGAACGGATTGGCCCGGCTGATTCTCGGGATGAAATCGCGGATCTTGTAAACACATTCAATACGATGCAAAGTCAGCTTGAAGACAGCCAGACCTTGCTGGCGAATCAGGAGAGGGATTTAGCCTGGCAGGAAATGGCCCGGCAAGTGGCTCACGAGATTCGAAATCCGTTGACACCTATGAAATTAGCGGTCCAATATCTCCGGAGAGAATTTTTTAAAATCAGGCAGGACGATAGTTCTGAGAATTCAGGGGACGAAACATCTCCCGCCTCTTCCACAACCGGACGAATGTTCGGGAATGATCAATTTGCCGAACGATTTAAACGGACGACCGAAACGCTGGTAGAGCAAATCGACGCTTTGGCCAATATCGCGGACGAGTTTTCTTCATTCGGCAGGTTGCCAGAGCAAACCCGTTCAGATACCGACCTGAACGAGATCGTTCTCGCTGCAGTCAGCCTGATGCGCAACGAGAGCCGCGCTGTTATCGAAACAAACCTGACGATCGGACCGCTTATGGTTCATGTGGACGTTGAGGCAATTAGACGAATTCTAATCAATCTCCTTAAAAATGCTTTCCAGGCTATTGATAACGAGCATGTCGGAGATATCAGGGTAGAAACAGAAACGAAGTTGTCTGAAGATGGCTCCTGTGTGGCGATTGCGCGCGTCATCGATAACGGTCATGGTATCCCGCGACCACTGTGGACAAAAATATTCGTACCCAGTTTTTCAACCAAGACCAGTGGCACAGGGCTCGGACTTGCGATCGCCCGGAAAACCATCGAAGATCATGGCGGTGAAATTGGCTTCGATACCGAGCAAGGCACCGGAACGACATTCTGGATTCGACTGATGTGCGCGAGCCCCGCCGATGATCCCGTTAAAGGCCAATAAGGAATCTTGGATCAAGTTTATGACCGCGGTATCTTCGCAGTGCCTTTTTACATCCCAGGATACTCTGCATGACCCTGACCGACGCAGCAAGTTTATCACCCGCTCCCACGTTTCAAGTGCCCCCGTTTGCCGCACGATGCCTGTCATCGGCTGAGAGCGTGTGGCGCGATTCGTTCGAACATCCCTTTGTAAAAGGTCTTATCGACGGCTCCCTTGATCCGCAGAAGTTCAGATTTTACCAGATGCAGGACGCGAGATATCTGGAAGCATACGCCGATGTGTGTTCAATTATTTCCACGCGGGTTGTAGACCCGTCTGAGAAGTTGTGGTTCATTGAGGGGGCGAGAATGGCGATTATTGTTGAGCGCGCTTTGCACGAGAATTATGGAAAAAAAATCGGATACTCAGCAGATGATATTGCTGGGCTTAAGTTGTCTCCAAACAATCGAGCGTACCAGAATCATATGCTCGCTGCCGCAAATCACGGCACCGTTCTCGAGGCACTGGCTGCTCTTGCACCATGTCCCTGGCTATATGCTGATATCGGGCAAGAGATTATTTCGAGCGGATCGGCTCCGTCAGATTCACACCCGTTCAAGGACTGGATTGATGAGTATGCTGATCCGATTTTCGTCGAGTATACGAATCAGCTACTCGCGTATATGCAGTCGTACGCGGACAACTCTTCGGACGAAGACGAGAAAGAACGCGCTGTTGAGCTTTTTTGTCTGAGTGCGCGTTATGAGCACCTGTTCTGGGATCAAGCGTGGACCGGACAAACCTGGCCTGATGAAGTCCGTGCGGAGGCGGCCATAGAATGAAAGCAGTCGTAATCGGTGCAGGTCAAGTTGGATTTGAGGTAGCGAAGATGTTATCCCAAGAAGACCACGATGTAATTGTCATCGACGTGAATCAGGAAGCATTGGAACGGGTTTCTGAGAAGTTGGACGTGATGACGATTCAAGGCACCGGAACTTCAGCCAGAGTTCTTGATGCTGCGGGGGTTAAGAACGCCGAGATATTGGTCGCAGTTACGACCGTGGACGAGGTAAATATTATCGCCTGTATGCTCGCGGATAAAATGGGAGTCGAAACAACGGTCGCCCGGGTCCGCTCAGACGAGTTGTCGGACTCGGATTCGGTGCTCCAGGCGGCTGACCTGGGTATCAAGCAGATTATCCATCCTGAGGACTCAGCCGCCAAAGAGATTGCGCAGCTGTTGCGTAGAGCCAGTGCTACAGACGTCCTTGAAATGGCTGATGGACGCCTGCATCTGGTTGGCATCAGACTTGAGAGAGATGCACCGCTAATCGGGAAAACGATCATGAAGGTTCAGGCAGAAAATCCTGACCTTAAGTTCAGAATAGCTGCAATTTCTCGAGGGATCAGAACCTTTCTTCCCAGAGGGCAGGATGTTTTTCACCGGGATGATCAGGTATTTGTACTGACGTATCCGAAGTCAATTCCTCTCGTTATCGAAATGATGGGGAAGACCGACCGGAAAATCGAAAACGTGATGATTCTGGGCGGCTCGGAAATCGGGGAGCGATTGGCGACGCAACTCAGCGCCAACAAACACATGCATATCAAGTTGGTCGAGGCGGACCGGCAGCGAGCAGAAAGAATCGCTGAAAAACTAAAAAATGTTCTCGTAATAAATTCGGCTGCAACGGATATCGATGTCCTGATCACAGAGGGTCTGAGTGATATGGATGCGTTCGTTGCCGTAACGGACGATGAGGAGTCGAATCTTGTGATCTGCCTTCTTGCCAAACATCTTCAGGTTAGAAAAACGGTAGCGCTACTTTCGCAGTCCGCATACATCCCGATATCGCGATCCATTGGATTGGACGCGGCAGTAAACAAGAAACTCGCCATCTCGCGGGAGATCATGCGGTTTCTGCGGGGCAGGCACGTGCTCAGCGTCGCGACGGTGAATGGTATGGACGCCGAAATACTGGAAATTGAAGCCCAGCCCAGGTCGCCCGTCTCTCTGAAGCGGATAAAGGATCTGAATCTTCCGAAAGGCATATTGATAGGCGCTGTCATGCACGGGCACGACATTGAAATCGCCACAGGAGATACACGGATTGAGCCGGGATCACGTTCGTTCGTATTCGTCCTCAGGGACGCTATCAACGAAGCCGAAAGACTTTTTTCGAAACCGTAAATGGTACTCGACCTCAAGGCCGTTTTTGGCACCATCGGAGTGCTCGTGTTTTTTCTCGGAATTGCACTCCTGTTACCCATCCCGGTTGGCCTGTATTATGGTGAAGCAGATTGGTTACCGTTTCTGGCGGTTGCTGTATTCTGTATGGTACTGGGTGGTACGAGTTGGAAGTACCTGAGACGTAACGCCTCTGAGCTTCAGATCCGAGAAGGCTTTGCCATCGTGGCTTTTGCATGGATCGCTCTGTCGCTCTTCGGGTCAATTCCATTTATTGCAACCGGCACCCTCAGCTCATTTACTGATGCGTTTTTTGAAACGATGTCCGGGTTTACAACAACCGGAGCAACAATTCTGGGTGGCGCTGGCAATCCCGCGATCGAGGACGTTTCCAAAACGGTTTTATTCTGGCGAAGTCTGACCCAATGGATTGGAGGAATGGGAATTATCGTTCTCACGCTCGCCATTCTTCCGCTTCTGGGAGTTGGGGGGATGCAGCTTTACAAAGCTGAGGTTCCGGGACCGTCGGCTGATAAACTTACACCCCGCGTACAAGAGACCGCCAAACGACTCTGGATGATCTATGTCGGAATAACGTTTATCGAAGTGCTGGCGCTGTTACCTGCGATGAATCTGTTCGATTCACTCAATCATGCCTTTGCCACGATGGCGACCGGAGGTTTCTCAATTCGAAATGAGTCTGTCGGGGCTTATGGATCGGCTTACGTGGAGTGGGTTATTACCTTCTTTATGGTCCTGGCCGGGACCAATTTCGCGATGCACTACAGGCTCTTACGCGGAAAAACAATCACCGTTTTCAAAGACACCGAATTTCGTGTTTATATCGGAATTCTTTCTATCGCAGCGCTACTAATTACACTGGCTTTGTGGCAGCCCGCTCGAGTTTTTATACCAGTTTATGGCCCAGGAGTTGATTTTATCGGATATGAAAATTTTCTGGACGCGCTCCGACTGGGTGCCTTCCAGGCTGCCAGTATTATCACTACAACGGGGTTCGCCACGACCGACTATCTATTGTGGCCGCCGCTTGCAGTGGGGATCATCTTTTTGTGTTTTTATATCGGAGGCATGGGCGGATCAACCAGTGGCGGAGTAAAAGTGATTCGGCACGTGTTATTGTTCAAGAACTCGTTCAAAGAAGTACATCAACTCATTCATCCGCACGCAGTGATGCATATCCGGCTCGGGAATCGGGTTGTATCACAAGAGGTGATGCGAAATGTCCTGTCATTTATGGTGCTCTACCTGGGCCTGGTCGGTTTAGGCACTTTTGCCATGGCTGCGATGGGTCTCGACATACCTTCCGCTTTCGGGGCTGCTCTTTCGAGCGTTGGAAACGTGGGTCCTGCATTCGGAGACCTCGGACCGGCAGACAATTACGCAAGTATATCTTCGATCGGGAAATGGACGTTGTCTTTTCTAATGCTTGCGGGGCGACTCGAGATTTTCACCCTTGTAATCCTGTTCCTGCCCGCTTTCTGGAGGCGGTAATTGGTAGATGTGGCGCGATGCCTGCGCTTAGATCCGGTAAATCTTTCTTATCGGACGGAAAGAATGGTCGTTATTTCCATCTCGTGTGCGTTAATAACCTTGCGTCAGGCCCGTTTTGGCCTCTCGGCACATGATTTGAAAGCTGTCAGAGTGTAGGCCACAACGCTCACAACAGACAACACGAAGAGATGGAGTCGATAGAATATTTATATAATTGTATGCGTACCGTTCCCGGTGGTGCAATCGCCTGGAGAAGGTCGATATTCGAGGAATGCCGCAAATGGGATACCACGGAGTTGATCGACAAAGCAGTTGATATCGCGTGGGAAACGCTTTACTCGGATGCTGAATCTTCGATAAGACGGGAAAACAAACGCACACGTTTTGCGAAGACAGATCTTGTGATTCGGCGCAGTGGAAGTTTTATCGTCTTCTCGCTTCGCTCAGATGTCGTACCACAGTTTCTGAATCAGGCGGCTTAGAGATCTCGGGCTCAGACATCTCGGGCTCAGACATCTCGGGCTCAGACATCTCAGGAGTAGAGATCTTCGACGTAAAAAAGCGGCTCAGCTGAAGTCGCGATACCCGAAGTAGTGCAGGGCGAACTTCATCTTGTAGGACTTCTGAGGACCAAAACCAGGCAATGCTCTGAGCCTTTTTTCAATCACAGCATACTCGGCTCCATCATTCCAGAGTTTTGAAGGGTCTCCGCCGTATTCGTCCACGATTGTTTGTGCCAGAGCCCCCGTCATGTCAGACATCTTATTCGTGAACCGATGTACTGCGGGTTTTACAGCAAAAATCTCCCGGCGTTTTTCGCCATCCATCTCAGCGAGGACGGCCATATCCAGTGTGCCGACTCTTTCATGGAGTCTCTGCGGGCCTGTGAACGCGTATTCTGCTCGAACACGTTGATCGTATAACATGCCCAGCAAAACAGCAGCTGGATACGTTCTGACAAATTGATCAGCGTTCACATCTCCGGTCATGGTACCCTCTTCGCGAAATCGTTCCATCATTCGCACCAGGCCGCCTTGCAGCGTTCCGTAGTCCAGTAAAGTAGCGGGGGGTTGATTGGCCTTCATTATTTTCTTGTTTTACAATTAGTTCAGTTCGGTCCGCTTCTTCCACTGGACACCTGCGGGTGTGTCCATGATTTCAATGCCCATCTCCATAAGTTCGTCCCGAATAGCGTCTGCACGCGCGAAATCTCTGGCAGCTCGTGCTTCGGTTCGCTGGACGATCAATGCGTCTACTGCATCTTCAAGAGATCCATCATCCGCCGATTTTGCATGGTCATAGTCGGATGAAATAATTCCCAGAAGGGCATTGACATATTCCAGCCAGTTGGCTGCAGAACGAGCACTTTTCGCGCTCAATTCTGATGTAAAAAGAATAAACTTCACGCCCTCGATTGTTGCGGCGATAGCCTCCGGTGTATTCAAGTCGTCCGCCATGGCAGCTAATACTCGATTCTGCAGAACCGCCAGCTGTTCATGAATCACATCATCGCCGGCTCGATTCTCTTCAAGTGCATCAGCTACGACTTTTGTTACTTCCTGAAACCGTTCAACGTGTCGGATATTCGCCTTGAGTGTCTCAAACGTAAAGTTGAATGGTTTTCGATAGTGTCCGGAAAGAAGCGTCATTCGGACTGCCAGCGGATCAACTCCTTTTCCGCCTTGGTCTATCGGCGCAATCAGGTCGCGGACCGTAAAGAAATTGCCAGCGCTTTTGGACATCTTTTCCCCCTCGACCTGCAGGAAACGGGTGTGTACCCAGTGCCGTGCAAAAGTTTTCCCCGTAATTGATTCTGACTGTGCAATTTCGCATTCGTGATGGGGGAAGATCAGATCTTCACCACCTGCATGTATGTCAATCTGGTCACCCAGATACGACATGGACATGACAGAACATTCGATATGCCAACCTGGAAATCCCCATCCCCATGGGCTGTGCCACTGCATAAGATGGGCGTCATCTTTTTTCCAAAGGGCAAAATCTCTCGGGTCCTTTTTGTCGGCATCTGTCACAACTTCGCGAACGGACTGTTCTAATTTATTCGCTTCTGTGTTGCCCGACAACGCTCCATAACCTGGAAAGCTGTTCACATCAAAATAAACACCTTTCTCGGTTTCGTAGGCCTTTCCAGATTCCAACAGCGCTTCAACAGCTTGGATTTGTTCTCGCATATGCTCTGTTGCTCGGGGGCGCACCGATGGCTCGAGCAAATTCAAATATTGCCAATCTTGTATCAAGACTCCCGTATAGTATCGCGCCAGATCCCAGATACTGGCGAACTGTTCGCCTTCTTTAGAAT
>SMXK01000039.1 GCA_004356265.1 Bacteroidota bacterium | reverse complement strand
TGTCTGACTATCAAAAATATTCGAGATCCATATGTTCGATGTAACCCGACGCTTCGACGCAACGATTAAATTTCTTGCGCAAGCGTTATCCCCTCCAGCCCGAATATTGGATCTCGGTGTTGATAATTCGCTCTCGGAGCGGATGAGAACTGCAGGTTACACCGTCACCAATACACCGGACACTGATTTGGATTTTAATCCGGGTCTCGTAACTGGGCACGATGTCGAGGTGGTCACGGCGTTCGAGATCCTCGAACACGTGCATAATCCATTCGAAATCTTACGAGCCCTCGACGCGCCGCGGCTTGTGGCAACTATCCCGATGCGGTTGTGGTTCGCTCCTGCCTATCGCAACATGAACGACGTGTATGATCAACATTTTCACGAGTTTGAATCCTGGCAATTTGATTCGTTACTCAAAAAAACCGGCTGGGCCGTCGTTCGCACGGAGAAATGGACAAGTCCTATAGGGCAGATCGGCATCCGCCCTTTACTTCGACGCTACACTCCTCGATATTACGCTGTAGAAGCGGAGAGAACGTGACATAATTGACGGTATATCGAGGCCAGATCATGAATGCGATTCGACTGATTCCAAGGAACGGCGTACTTTTATTTCTCGCTGCGATCAGTTCGCTTGTTTTTCCACTGCAGACCTCTGCTCAGACAGAGGGCGACTACGTGTACAATGTCACCCTTCTGTGGGCAGCACCCGGTCATTTTACGGATCTGGTGGAGACACTCAGGGAGAGTTTTGAGATGACGGAAGCGGCGGGTGATGTTGCGCCGTTCTGGATTCGACACTCGCAGGGTGACCACTGGGATTTCATGTTGATTTACCCGATCGGAAGTTTCGCTTCTTATTATTCATCGGCTCGTGTTCATCAACGAAACGGTGCCTGGATGATTAACAGTGGCCGAGACCTGACGGATCGGCTGGAGAGATTCACGTCCTACACAGAAGAATGGTATGCGCGCTCCGTCGATCTGGATGAAATGAAGAGGCGATTCGACGGGATGGGTATGTTCCACATTGAGATGTTTGCCGGTCTGCCTGGAAAGCGATCAGACCTCATCGAGCAGAGGCGAATGGAGAACCGATATTACGAATACCTGAACAGGCAGCAGAATGTGATATTTATTCGGGCCTCAGGTTCAAATTGGGATTCAATGACGATCGGTTTCCACGAGAGCCTGGAATCCTTCGCTGCAGCTGGAAACCGGTATACAGAAGATGAACAGAATGAAGCTGCCCGGGCTGCAGGATTTGAAGATGTGAACCAGTTGAGCCCGTATCTTCGGTCGTTATTAAGTTACCACAACGATACGATTGGAGTCAGGGCGAACTGAAACGGGGTGTACTGCCGAAACGAGATGCCGTACAGGTGTCGTAGTTTCTTTACTTGGATTGACGACCTTCGAGCGCATCGATTCTCTCTACCAGCGCATCAATTTTATTTTCCAGAGGAGTAAGCGAATCCTGGAGTGTTTGTGATGTGGCCGCTTGAAGCTCACTCATAGAAACCGTATTCGACGCCTCCGAATGCCCGGAGTTATTACGTCGTTTGAGCAGCAGAATGATGATGGCGATCGGTACGCCGACGATCAATAGAAGCAACATAATCAGCTCAAACGTTCCAAGACTACCCATATTGACGGTTCCGGTCAGATTTTAAAATAGATTTTTTTCTTATCTAAGAACAACGCGACAATTGCCCACACGGCGACGAACGAGATTCCGAAGAGGAAGGATGCAAACTCGGGCGATCCCGGAAGAGATTCGTACAAGAATCCTTTTAGCGAAGTTCCGCTTTCCGTGTTGTCAGAGATCCGAATTTTGCCGAGTGCAACAGCCATCATCCCGGACGCCACAAACGCGAAGATGGCGTTCCGGCCATAAGCCACGATCGGGAACGACCATTTCCTCCAGCCTCGCATGTCAATGGCGTGGAATAAGATCGCCAATGTGACCATCGCCATGCCGCCCGTAAAAACTGTATACGAACTGGTCCAGATGCGCTTGTTGATCGGCATCCAGATGCTCATCAGGAGCCCGGCCAGAATCAGCCATGCGCCGGCGACGAATAACCCGTTCAATTTCTCCGGGTCAGTTTTGTCGTCTCGGCGCATCCAGTCTCCCGCGAGGATTCCAAGTAGAACCGAACACGTGGCAGGAATCGTGCTGATCAACCCTTCCGGATCAAACGACCAGATGAGAGCCCCGGCGCTGTCTCTCAGTTGCCTGACTCCCCATGTGTGCTCGCCGAGAACGTGGTAATCAATGTAGAAAGCCCAGTTCGAGAACAACTCCGAGGCGGGCGTTTCTGATGTGGGAAAACTGAGCGATAAATTTGGCATTCCGAACCCGGGAATGGGGACATACAACATCCACACCATATACGCAGCCAATAATCCAGTGGTCCATTTGATGATGGACGAACGGGCCGGTGTTAGGAAATAAATACCGGACGCCAGCAGATAACACCACGCGATTCGGACCAATACACCGGGCACGCGGAGCGCGGCAATTCTTGCCAGAAGCGAGTCGTCAAATCCGAGAGAGGCGGCACCCACCAGAAATAACACGGCTCCACCACCAAAAACTGACCACCAGAGCCGTTTTCGTTCGGTGCCCGCGAGTAGAACAATCACACCGGCCGCGGCGGCTACAAAACCAAGGCGCAATACAAGCGACATGACGCCAGTCGATTCTGCCCCCGGCCATAACACAGACGACCACGATGCTCCCCAGTACCCGAGCAACATCAGCGCTGCCGCCCGTCTGGCAACGTGTCCGAACAGTGCGAGCCGCGAGGTCCCGGCTTCAAGTCTTTTCGGGAAGGAATACATCATGGCCATTCCAACCATGAACAGAAAAAACGGGAATATCAGGTCGGTGAATGTCCAGCCGTTCCACGCGGCATGTTCGAGTGGCCAGTAAATATTACTCCAGGAGCCGGGATTATTTACCAGCAACATTGCGGCAATCGTAAGTCCCCGGAGGGCGTCCAGAGATTCAAGCCGGCGGCTTGTGCTCGGAATGGTCACGATGATGGATTCCGGTCTGTGAGAATGGGCGAATAATCTATCCATGGGCCGACGGCAGGCGAATACTGCTTTGCCATGACGCGCGCCAGTTGCGCGATATGACCCAGGTCGTGCACCACCCAGGCAGAAAGTAACTGCGATAACGTTACCGTCCCAAAGGCCGGATGCGTACCCTCCCGGGCAAAGTCGAGATCTGGGCCGAGCAGCGTTCTCAATTCGGCGAGATTTCCGACCCTCAGTTTACGGAATTTGTCCAGCAGGCCCTCTATCGACCGGTCAGCAGGTCGTTTGAACTGCAGATATCGATCGAACGGTTCAAAGGGTTTTTCCGTGCCGTACTCAAGAATCATGCTTTTATTCCCTTCATTTTCTTGGTGGTTTATACGGTTCTTCTGTATGGCTTTGCGCGAATTTCAGCGATAGAATTTATTCTAATAACGGGACCTCTCTATTCGACAACGGCCGCGATGAGCAGCAGCCTTGCGAGGCTGGCGGTATCTACCGGCTGATCGATATGGGTAGCACTACGGCAAACTGTATGAGTGACCTAGCGGGCACCAAGATTATCGCCTACTCGGAGGCCCAGTTGACTCTGGAATCGTAGCCTCGAATAACCGGCAGGATATTTTTATTATGGCGCCTGGAGATCGAAGGAACCCAACGATATCACCGCGCCATTCACCTGGGCATCGACGACGTGCGCACCCGGATAATGTTTTCGCGTCGACATCTCCCTGAGCGAAATCGACTTTTTAACCTTGATCGATTCTCCCGGTGAGAGGTCGATTTGTTTCATCTTAAACACTTTCGGTCTGGCAGAGCCGTTCGCTTTGATATAGTGGATCCGAAAATCTATAAGAGCAGGCTTGATCTGTTTTCCTGTATTGGTAAGGGTGAAGGCAATGGATACTTTTTCTCCAATGTTTGGATGGTCGGGGGAGATCACGACGCCCGATAATTCGATTCCGGAATCATCGCCATAACCAAGAATTCCGAGTGCCGCCCGGTCGGCTCTTTTTATGGCAGAGCGGAGTCCGTGTTTGACAATCCATTGACGATCCCGTGAGGCATCCTTCATCCACCGCTGTGCTACGTCAATCAGCACATCCGGGTGGTCCTTGCCGATATCGTTCAGATTGTTTGCGACCGAGCGCCGAACATACAATTCCGGATCATCTTTGAGCAGCTCGAGAAGTTCGAGCACAGGCGATGGATCCTTTTGAAAGTTGCGAAGCCGTGAAGCCCATGGCAGGCGCGGCCGGGTTCCCTCGGATACGAGTCGCCGGACGTGTTGGCTCTCGTCCGTAGTCCACTCTCGAAGTCGAGCCAGCGTTTTGTCGGTATGATGTTCGAGAAAAGGTCTGATACTGAATTCTGCCGTAAAACGTTGAGTCAATTCGTATTGCGCCGTCATTGACGCCTCGAAATGATCCAGTCCATAGTCGTGGACGAACAATACATGAGGGAAATACAGAAATGAAGACATTCCACCAACATGCTCTTCGTCCAGGGTCGGTCCCAGAGAGGAGAGTAAAATTTCGATTGCCTGCTCATAATTCTCTGGCAGGAAATCACGCAACGTTCGGCCGATTTTCACCCCCCGCTCCTTGAGTTCAAGCGGCTCATATCCGTCGATGACGGCGGAGAGAAACCCATCACCATCAAAAGAACGATATACGCCCGTAATCATGCTGGCAATTTTAGCCGGGATTTCTGGTCCAAAAGAATTCTTCAGAGGCTCGGCCATGGCGCGGTATATCCGTTATTCGATTCTCATAATATCTGCGGGGCGGGCATTACGGATGCCACGCGTCTGACTGGAAATCGTCAAGGCAGTCGTCGCGATAATAAGTAGATAGGTCAAGATAAACGGAAGCGCGTTCAGATCCATCCGATACGCGTACATATCATCCAGAAGAGCATCCAACCCGTAGTAGGCCAACGGACCGGCGACTACGGCCGCCGCAGTCATGAAAAAAAACAGTCTTCGATTTACCAGCTGAGCGATTGAGGCCGGTGATCCTCCAAGCACTTTTCTGACACCTATTTCCTTCATCCGATTGGCCACATTCTGAGAAGACAGCGCATAAATACTCAGGCACGAAATGAGTAGCGACAACAGGGCAATAAATGAGAAAATGTTCGTTATTCCCTTGCTCTCTTCCAGAAAACCCTCAAAGGCCTGGTTCTGAAAATAATATATTGGTTCACGCCCTTCGAACGCCTGTTTGTAGCGTTCCTGTATTGAACTCGCCGAGGCAATTCCGGTACCGGCCTGCACCGTCATGGTTACAAATTTGATGTCTTCATCCTCAGAAAGGCGGAAGATAGAGGGCTCGATGAACGAGAATAAATCTTCAGAATGGAAATCCTTTAACACGCCCGCAATCGCATATTCTGTCGAGTCGATCAGAATATATTTCCCGATTGGTTCCACCAGCCCGGCTTGACTGACAAACGATTCATTGACCAGAATACTCTCGGCGCCGAGTCGGGCATCTTCGTCGCTAAAACGAGTACCTGAAGAAAGGCCCACACCCAACATACCGAGGTACTTTTGGGAGACCCCAAACAGGTAGGACTCGAGAT
>SMXK01000003.1 GCA_004356265.1 Bacteroidota bacterium | reverse complement strand
CTTCTGTGCCGACGGCGAACATGCGATACAATGCCCGATTCGGTTCTGGGCTGAGGAAGATCCGGAAGCTCTGGCCATCAGGTTGGTGGGAGAGCACAGGGACATTGGGTCAGTAGTTGCCGATCTGGACATGACCTTTACGTACGGGCAGCTCGATTGGCAGATCTCGGGCGCGCGCTCAATTCTGCAGAAAGCAGAGCAGGACAGAAATTCACTGGTCGGCATCGTCGCGGGAAACCCTGTGCAAGTTATCGTTATTCTGTTCGCCTGCCTTAGGGAAAGAATACCACTCGTTTTATTCAGCAACAGAGTACCACGAGCGGCAATACAACATGCCATAGATCGCCATCACATTTCTGCGATGGTTAATTGGCCGGAAGTTGATCCCTGCGGTGACGACGGAGGCGGCAGTAGCATCTTCAGGCGCGGCGACGGCGCCCCGGCGGTGAGGCCCTCGTTCCGTGTTGTGCCAACGGGACATTCGAAACGAACGGGACAGACGCGAGAAGCGGGATTCTCAGCTACCACCACCGCATCCGGGGAAGCAGATCTCTCGATTGACGGGCTGGCGACAATGATTTTCACGTCCGGCTCGACGGCGCAGCCTCGGCTTGCGGTGCATTCTGTTGGCAACCATCTTTCTGCTGCACGAGCGGCCTGTTCGTTCGCTCCACTTCCGAGGACCGCAAACTGGCTTCTGTCGCTAGATTTAAACCACGTCGGTGGTCTCGCAATCGTCTTCAGATCATTCGGGAGCGGCGCATCTATTTCCGTTTCTGATAACGGGTGGTCGCCCGCCTCTGTCTTCGAATCCGGGGTCACACACGCGTCGCTCGTTCCGGCCCAACTAAACATGTTGTTGAATCATCTGGAAAAGGCAGATAAGATGTTGTCCGGATGTGGCGTCCAGCTGTTGATAGGAGGCGCCGCCGCGGGGACAAGTCGAGTACGGGAAGCCCTTAAAGCTGGCTTTTTGATCCGTACAACGTATGGTCTTACCGAATTCAGTTCTCAGGTGGCCACATCGGAGTTATGGAGGATTGGGAACGACGTTCCATCCCCTCTCTTTCTCCTTGACCATGTCGAAGCGCTGGTCGATGGCAATGAGTTATTATTGCGCGGGCCGTCTCTTTTTCTCGGATATCTGGAAAATGGTCATCTCGTGGATACCAGGAATGAGGATGGGTTTTTCGCTACAGGCGACCAGGCAAGCCTTACCGATTCTGCTCTCATTATCAATGGACGGGTCGACTTTATGTTTATTTCCGGCGGTGAAAACATTCATCCTTCCGCGATCGAATTACAGCTTATGGAGCTGGACGGAGTAACACGGGCCGCGGTGGTGCCCATACGAGACGATGTATTTGGCAACCGTCCGGCCGCGTTCTTGGAAATGAAAGTGGGTTCCATTCCGCAGGCGCGAATCGAAGCATCACTTCGGGTTGTACTCCCCGGATTTATGATTCCGGTTCACTTCTTTCCCTGGCCATCAGAGACCGGAGAGAAGGAATTCAAATTCAGCAGGCAAAAATTGATGCATCTGGCTCAGCAACTGCAACACAATGCGGATTGAGATCGTAGTGGAACTCTGTAATCAATACTTAAAGACATGTTTAAAGATAAATCCAAACTATTCTTGCTTGGCGCGCTGGCCGTTCTCGTGCTTACGCTTTCAAACGGCGGCTTTTTCAGCCACGGGATTGGTATGTACGGATTTCATGGATTTCCAAAAATATTGTTGATCGTGCTTGTGGTCTGGATGTTATGCGGCTGTCGCGGACGCAGTTGTTGCAGATCTGAAGAATCGTGCGAAGCAGATTCTAACGAATCCGAAGTCGACGAAAGCACCGCCACAGATTCTGACTCCTCTCCTGACGAATCAGACAAGGAATGAGTACGCCCGACACATTTTGAGAGAAGCTTTTGCTTCGATCGATCGTTAGCCTGATGTTTCTTGCAGACATCAGGCTTTTTTTGTCTCCGCATTCGCTCAATTCCTCGAAACATGAAGTTGTTTTACAGAAAATACCCGCATTCCAATAGCGTTTCCGAGAATAAGCCGGGTCATGGAACGGGAGATGCTGCAATACAAACTTCGAACGCTGACTCATCACCGCTGATTATCCTTCATGGCCTTTTCGGCGCCGGGGGGAATTGGCACTCCTTGTCAGCCAACAGATTCAGCAAGGTGAGCGATGTGTATGTGGTGGACCAACGAAATCATGGACGTTCGCCCCACTCTGATTCATTTACGTTCAATGACATGGTCTCTGATCTGCTTGAGTTGCTTGATGACCTCGATATTGACACGGTATCGATACTCGGGCATTCCATGGGAGGAAAAACGGCTATGCATTTTGCCTTGACCTATCCGGATCGCGTTGACAGACTCGTCATTGCCGATGTTTCGCCCGTTCCATATCCAGATAAACACGCACACATTTTTAAGGCACTACGCAGCGTTCAACCAGGCAAGTATGGAACGCGACAGGAGATAGACGCCGTGTTGGCCGAAACCCTCCCGACCGCTGCGGTCAGACAATTCCTGATGAAAAACCTGGTTCGAAAGGCGGGAGGATTCGAATGGATGATAAATCTGGAAGTGATCCAGGCGTCTTATATGGAGCTTCGGGAAGAAGTCGATGGCTGGCCGCCCTTCACGGGCGAGACCCTTTTCCTGAAGGGTGAACTTTCCGATTACATCAGCGAAAAGCACTATCCGGCGATATTGAGGCTGTTTCCCGAAGCCCGGATAGAAGTCCTCAAAGGTACGGGTCACTGGATGCACGCAGATGCACCCGAGTCCTTTGCCGATGCGGTCTTAGGCGCATTAGTTGATGGATCCATGAACGTGTGAATCCGTTGGACCGTTTCGCGAAATCCGATTTTTCTGAGGACCTGAATGACTGACGTTCTAAAGAACGAGCTTGAAAAGAGGATACTTGTACTGGATGGTGCAATGGGTACGATGATCCAGAAGGCATCTTTGACCGAGGATGATTTTCGTGGTAGGTTACTGGCAGATCATGAGTCAGAACTCAGGGGCAACAACGATCTCTTGAGTCTCACAAAGCCAGAGGTCATTCGTGATATCCATGAGCAATTTTTAGATGCCGGCGCGGATATCATTGAAACGAATACGTTCAACGCAAACAGCATCTCGCAGGCGGACTATGCCACCGGGCATCTGGTTTATGATCTGAACAAGGCGTCTGCCTCAATCGCTCGAAGCGCTGCAGATGCGGCTGCTTCGGAACCTGGAAGCAAGCCTCGATTCGTGGCGGGGGCGATGGGCCCCACGAATATTACACTATCAATGTCACCGGATGTTGAAGATCCCGGCTTCCGGTCACGCACGTTCGATGACGTTATGTTATCGTACCGCGAACAGATCAAGGGGTTGATAGACGGTGGCGTAGATATCCTGCTGGTCGAAACGATTACGGATGCCCTCAACGCGAAAGCTGCGATATATGCGATTGCAGTTCTGACGAGGGAGTTAGGTGTTAACATTCCAGTGATGATTTCGGGTACGATTGTGGACCAATCCGGTCGCACCTTGTCTGGACAATCAACAGAAGCGTTCTGGATTTCCGTTGCACACACCCCGAATCTGATGAGCATCGGGTTGAATTGTTCTCTGGGGTCCGATCAGATGAGACCGTACATAGAAACACTTTCGCGGATCGCACCAGTCAGGACCAGTTTGTATCCGAACGCCGGGCTTCCGAACGAATTCGGAGGCTACGACGAAACGCCTGCCTTTATGGCGTCTCAGATTCATTCATACGCATCAGACGGTCTTCTGAATCTTGTTGGTGGCTGCTGTGGTAGCACGCCCGACCACATCAGGGCCATAGCTGCCGCGGCTGCGGAATATGGGCCGCGAACGCCGGCTGCTGCGAAGAACACGTTGCAACTCAGCGGTCTTGAGCCTCTTGTGTTTCGAAAAGACCTGAATTTTGTCAACATCGGCGAACGGACTAATGTGACCGGATCACGGAAGTTCGCCAGCCTGATCCTGGAAGATCAATATGAAGAAGCGCTGGCCGTAGCGCTTCAGCAGGTGCAAAGTGGGGCACAGATCATCGACGTCAATATGGACGAAGGTATGTTGGATTCAGCCGGTGCCATGACACGGTTTTTGAATCTGATAGCCACCGAACCGGATATTGCCCGCGTTCCGGTGATGATTGATTCCTCGAAATGGGAAGTTATTGAATGTGGTTTGAAGTGTATACAGGGTAAGGGAATAGTTAATTCTATCAGCCTGAAAGAGGGGGAAGAAATATTCCTCGAGCATGCTACGAAGGCGCGGGACCTGGGCGCTGCGGTCATTGTGATGGCGTTCGACGAGGATGGCCAGGCTGACACCCTTGACAGAAGGAAAATGATCTGTCGCCGCGCGTATGACCTTCTGACTGAAACTGCCGGGATGCCGGCCGAAGACATAATTTTCGATCCGAATATTTTCGCTGTTGCGACTGGTATCGACGCCCACAACAAGTACGCACTTGACTATATCGAGGCCATCCGGTGGATAAAGGAGAATCTTCCGGGAGCGAGAGTGTCAGGGGGCGTGAGCAATGTATCGTTCTCATTCAGGGGAAATAACCGGGTCAGAGAATCTATTCATACCGCCTTTTTATTCCACGCCATCAAGGCAGGAATGGATATGGGAATTGTGAATGCCGGGCAGATCGAGGTGTATGATCAGATTCCTGAGCGACTCCTTACCGGAATCGAAGACGTTCTTTTCAATCGGAATTCAGGAGCAACGGAAGCGCTTGTCGAATTGGCGGGTGAGTTTGCCGGAGGAAGCGCCATCGTGGCTGTTGCAGACGCGGAATGGAGACAGAAGCCGGTGAATGAGCGCCTTGAGTATTCGCTAGTAAAAGGTATCACCGAATTTATTGAGGGTGATACAGAAGAGGCTCGGCAAAACCTGGGAAGCGCGCTTCTGGTCATCGAAGGCCCACTCATGGACGGAATGAATCATGTAGGCGATCTATTTGGTGCCGGGCAAATGTTTCTGCCGCAGGTGGTCAAGAGCGCCCGGGTGATGAAAAAATCTGTCGGCTACCTGATCCCGTTTATCGAGGAAGAGCAAAAATTATCCGCAGGAAAGAAGCGTAAAACGCGGGTTCTAATGGCGACGGTGAAGGGAGATGTGCATGATATCGGTAAAAATATCGTTGGTGTGGTGTTGGGCTGCAATAATATTGATGTAATTGATTTAGGTGTAATGGTATCGGCTCAAAAAATCCTCGACGAAGCCGTTCGACTTAAAGTGGATATCGTTGGGTTGAGTGGGCTTATTACCCCGTCGCTCGATGAGATGATATATGTGGCGCGCGAAATGAAGCGACGCGGAATGGATATTCCCTTATTGATCGGAGGTGCGACGACGTCCGAGGTACATACGGCCGTAAAAATCGAGCCGGCCTACGATGCCCCGGTGGTGCATGTTCTGGATGCCTCGCGCAGCGTAAACGTTGTGCAGCAACTAACGAGCACGGATGGTAAGGCGGCGTTTACAGCCGGCATAAAGACCTTGTACGCAGATCGAAGAGACCGACACGCACGTCGTCTTCAAAAAATTAAATACATTTCACTCGCAGAAGCGCGTGAAAACAAACTGCGGTTAGATTTCGGCAACAACCTTCCGTGCAAACCGTCATTCACGGGAAATCGAAAGATATCAACACCGGCCTTATCGGTTATTCGCCAATACATTGACTGGACACCGTTTTTCCAGGCGTGGGAATTGCCCGGAAAATATCCTGCGATTTTGTCGGATGAAAAGAGGGGAGAAGCAGCATCACAGTTGTTTGAAGATGCCGAGGACATGCTCGATGACATCTGTCTGAATAATTTAATACAACTGGATGCCGTTCTCGGTCTTTTTCCGGCGAATTCGGATATGGATGACATCAACCTGTATACGGATGAATCTCGAACGCAGATTCTGGCAACGCTGCATATGCTGAGGCAACAATCAAAAAAGGCCAAAGGGAAACCCAATCGGGCACTGTCTGATTTCGTAGCACCGGTTGGACACCAGGATTATCTGGGCGCATTTGCAGTTTCTGCGGGAAGAGGCGTGGCTGATCTCGTCAAGACTTTTGAGGACGATAACGATGATTACAGCGCGATTCTTGTTAAATCATTGGCAGACAGATTTGTGGAAGCATTAACCGAGTGGTTGCACGAACGTGTCAGGACAGAATTATGGGGCTACGCCACTGAAGAACGGTATTCACGGGATGATTTGATCCGCGAAAAATACAGAGGCATCCGGCCGGCTCCCGGTTATCCTGCACAGCCTGACCATACCGAAAAATGGATTTTGTGGGACCTGCTGGACGCAGAGCAGCTTACAGGAATCACTCTTACAGAAAGCCTGGCGATGAATCCCGCCTCTTCGGTTTGCGGTCTTTTATTCGCCTCTGAAGCTGCCGAATATTTTAATGCAGGACAGATCGCACGAGACCAGATTTCAGACTATGCGGCCAGAAAAAATATGGACGTGAAAGACGTGGAAAGATGGTTGGCGTCGCGATTGGCGTACGATGCGGAGCAAGAAGGGGCGACCGCGAATTCGAGCGCAACTGCGACCTCGCCAGCGCAGTAATCACAAAACATACGTTGGCGTTAACGGTCAGATACCCCGTATCTTCGGGGACGGAAAATACACATACAGAATAAAATCGCGTCATGGATTCAGTTGCATTGCTACACTCAAATCATCGTTCAACCGTAGATGCCTTGAGAAGCGCCGAGACCGGAGCAGCCGTTCAGGTTCTTTGCATCGTTGGTTTTGCATTTCTTACCGCACTCGGTGCACAGTTTCAAATCTATGTCTGGGAGGTACCCTTTACGCTCCAGACTTTGGCTGTGTACGGGAGCGGTCTTTTTCTGGGCTGGAGAAACGGTCTGCTGGCACAGGTTTTATATCTGTTAGTCGGATTATTCCTGCCCGTTTATGCCGGGGGCCAGATGGGACCCGCGATTTTATTCTACGGCGTTACAGCGGGGTATCTATTTGGATTTCCCTTGTCAGCGGCCGTTGCCGGGCTGGTTTCCAGGAAGTGGAACGGCCTGTTGGGAAGTGTACTGTCACTCATGGCCGCATCGGTTACGTTATTCGCATGTGGTGTTATCTGGCTTCATTTTGCCGCGGAGCACACAACATGGTTTGAGTCGATTGATAAAGGGTGGCTTAGGTTTATCCCGGTTGATTTCGCAAAGGTTCTTCTAGTCGGCCTTATCTACTCTGGAACGCGAACATTCTCCCGGAAAAAAGCGGACCGGTGAGTTCGCGCTGTCTTTTATCTGCCATGATGGCCTGTTTGTTTCTGGCAGGTACGGCTACGGCACAGGAAGGGGACCCACCTCGACGTGGAGCGTCAATCACGATTGAAGGATCGATTCTGAGTAATCAAGAACTCATTCGTGATGCCGAAAGGGGATTACACCATTTATATAACATGGAGTACGGCCCGGCCGACTCCGTTTTTATATCAATTGAGAATAGATATCCCGATCACCCGGTAGGCCCGTTTCTGAGATCACTTGTGTCCTGGTGGCGTATTCTCCCTCAACTGGAATCGGGCGAAGAAGCACAAGACGAAGCTTTTTATGATGCGATGGCGCGTGTTATAAAGCGGTCTGAAAGAATGCTGGACAAGAATCGGAAAGATTTTGACGCCATGTTTTTCAAAGGGGCGGCACATGGATTCAGGGGCCGGTTAAGATCAAATAGAGAGGAGTGGTTGAAAGCGGGCAAGGATGGTAAAGCCGCTCTCGAATATGTTTTTGAAATCGCTGAGGCAGACACCAGCAACGCCGATTTCCAGTTCGGTTCGGGCGTGTACAATTATTTCGCTTCTGTAATACCGAAAAAATATCCGATCGTAAAACCGATTTTGTTTTTCTTCCCGTCTGCGGATCGGGAGTTAGGATTGCGATTGTTAAAGCAAACAGCGACAAAGGGGCGGTTGATTCAGACAGAAGCCGTTTATTTCCTCTTGCAGATTTACTTGATTTATGAGCCGGATTTTCAAAGGGCGGTACGGTATGCGTCCTGGTTGACTGGAAAATACCCGGATAATGCCTTTTTCAGATTGATGGAAGGACGGGTATATGTGAAATGGAGCCGATGGTCGCGGGCATTCAAAGCATTCGATGAAGTAACGACGGGTCACGCGGCCGGAAAACCCGGCTACACCGATGCACTGGCTTCGGTGGCAGCATTCTACACGGGACGATATCATGTGCAGGGCAGCAGATATGATGAGGCCGAGATTTCTTTTCTGGCCGTTGATGGGCTTACCGCCGGGCAGAAAAAGGATTCTCGGTTCCGGATCGAGGCTGCTCTTCGATTGGGGATGGTGTACGACTTGCAAGGCAGGCGGCAGAAAGCTGAACGGACGTACAGGCATGTATTGGACATGCGGAAAAACGGAGACAGCCATAAGCGCGCTAAAAAGTATCTAAAATCGCCCTACAACTCACAGTGACAGGTTCAGGATGATAAAACCAAGGAAGAGCCTAGGTCAGAATTTCTTACGAGACCAGAACACCGCTCGAAAAATTGCAGCTTCTCTGCGGGCGGGCCCTGAAGATCGCGTTGTGGAAATTGGTGCCGGGACCGGGGCGTTGACCAGATTCCTGGCAGAACAGTATTCAAATCTTATCGCGGTCGAAATCGACGATAGAGCGGTTACCCATTTAAAGGAAACACTACCCGACGTTGAAGTTTTTGCCGGGGACATTCTGACTTGTTCGTATGCCGACCTGTCTGGTGGCGCAGAGCGAATATTTGTGATTGGAAATCTACCGTATTTCCTCACCTCTGAAATCATATTCCGGCTTCTGGACGAATCCGAAT
>SMXK01000038.1 GCA_004356265.1 Bacteroidota bacterium | reverse complement strand
CAGAGCTGATCGGAGCGAACGGAGCAGGGCTTGTTGTGGCCGCGGAGAATATCGGCGAACTTGCCGATGCGATAGAACATTTTTTCTCAGATGGAGTGGACGAGCGGCTTACATCAGGTACCCGGCGCTTAAAAAACACGTCGTCCTGGACAGAGTTTGTTTCATTTGTAAAACGCGAGATCGACAGGAACTGATTTGGATTACGATCCGATAAAAGATCGATTTGGAGATGTGATTGCTGGAAATGCCGTGTTGACCCGGGTCTTCTTCTTCATATTGCATACGGTTTTTCTTCGCGCCTGGTATGTGCGACGGGAATTAAAACGCCAGATAAACGCCATTCAGCGCAGGCGCAAAGTGGATTCTGCCGCATCTTCGGGACCGATTCGAATGCTGGATGCAGGGACAGGTTTTGGTCAATTTGCCGATTATGTTGCTCGAAAATGGCCGGATATTGAAATAGATGCTGTTGATATCAAGCTGGAATATCTGGACAGGGCCGAGACGATCTTTAAAAACACCGGCCTTTCTGACCACGTTCACTTTTCGCGTGAAGACCTGACAGAACTGACGAAAGAAGGTCCCTACGATCTGATTTTGTCCGTTGATGTGATGGAGCATATTCTTGAAGATGTAGAGGTGTTTCGCCATTTCAACCGCGTTCTTAGTCCGGGCGGTGTTGTGATCATCAATACACCCTCGGATCAGGGGGGATCAGACGTCAAGCCATTCGAAGAGTCGATCGGAGAAGGTTTTGTAGGCGAGCACGTGCGCGACGGTTACAACGGAGAGGAGATCGCAGATAAACTCAGGCTCGCTGGCCTGGATACATCGCACATTATTTATACCTATGGACCGGCAGGTTCGTTGGCCTGGGAATTCATGATCAAGTGGCCCATGCAGATGCTGAACGCGACGTGGGCATCGGTCCTCCTGCTACCCTTCTACTATACGATTTTTCTGGTGCCTGGTTTATTGTTGCATGTGCTTGATATGAGGAAACCGAATAAAACCGGCACAGGACTACTCGTTGTGGCTGAGAAAAAAGCTTGACCGGCTCTTCAGAATTAGCTTTTCGTAATACGCCCCGGACACCGTACTTTAGTAGGGCACCTCTTTGGTTTTTTGTGCCCCACCCACATTCTCGGCGCTTCTTTCGGATGTCAATCCGTTCGTACACAAGAATATTCGGCGCGTCGTGTGTGCAGTCAATGCAAACACATATAAACCTGTAGTTCCGTGCAGACCAAGTATATATTTGTTACCGGTGGTGTTACGTCATCACTTGGGAAGGGCATCATTTGTGCCTCACTGGGTCGACTTCTGGAAGCTCGTGGCCTTCGCGTCACGATCCAAAAATTTGACCCGTATATCAATGTGGACCCCGGCACCATGAATCCATACGAACACGGAGAAGTGTTTGTAACGGATGACGGTGCGGAAACGGACCTTGACCTCGGCCATTATGAACGATTTCTGGGTGTACCGACCAGCAAAGCCAACAACATTACTACAGGACGCATTTACCTGGAAGTAATTACCAAAGAGCGGGCTGGTGTGTACCTGGGCAAAACGGTTCAGGTTGTTCCACACATCATCGACGAAATTAAATTCTGGATGCAGAAGGTTGGTGGAACGGGTGATTATGACGTTGTGATTACCGAGATCGGCGGCACGGTCGGCGATATCGAGGGGCAACCTTACCTGGAAGCGATGCGGCAACTTCGGTACGATCTTGGCCGCAAGAATACGCTCAACATCCATCTGACTCTGGTGCCCTATCTGGCGGCAGCCGGCGAGATCAAAACGAAACCGACACAACATTCGGTTAAAATATTGCTGTCATTCGGTCTACAGCCGGATATCCTGGTTTGCCGTACAGAACGTCCTATGAATAAAGAGCACAGATCGAAGTTGGCCAGATTTTGCAACGTTGATGCTGACGCGGTGGTCGAGAGTCAGGATGCGGAGTCCATTTACGAGGTCCCGTTGCTCATGCAGGAAGAAGGACTGGACGCGTTGGTCGTGAAAAGGCTGGACATGGTCAATGACTTTGGATCGAAAGTATCTAAATCCGTCGGTATGGAGGGCTGGGTGGCATTTGTTAAAAGTCTCAAAGCTCCCGCGGCTTCAATTAGAATTGCACTTGTTGGCAAATACGTTGAACACCAGGACGCCTATAAATCCATCTGCGAAAGTTTTATCATGGCCGGCGCGAAGAAAGGTGTGCTGGTTGATTTGAAAATGGTGTTATCAGATGATGTGACATCTGACAACGTAGCCTCATATTTAGAAGACGTGTCCGGCATTCTGGTAGCTCCGGGTTTTGGTGATCGGGGAATTGAAGGGAAAATCGAATCCGTTCGGTACGCCAGAGAGAAGGATATACCGTTTCTGGGGATATGCCTTGGTATGCAATGTGCGGTCATCGAATATGCCCGCAATAAATGTTCGATGGACGGGGCAAACTCGACCGAGTTCGATCTGGACACACCTTATCCGGTAATCGACCTGATGAATGATCAGCGATCTATCGAGAGGAAGGGGGGAACGATGCGGCTCGGCGCTTACGACTGCGAAATCGTTCCGGGCACGAAAGCAGCGGCCATCTATGATACCGGTTTAGTCAGCGAAAGACATCGTCACCGGTTCGAGTTAAACAATGACTTGAAAGACAATCTATCGTCGAACGGGATGATATTCTCTGGTAGAAATCCCGATAAGGATTTGATTGAAATTATTGAATTACCCGAACATCGATGGTTCGTCGGTGTCCAGTTTCATCCGGAGTACAAAACCACGGTCGGTAACGCGCATCCCTTGTTTGATGCTTTTGTTGATGCGAGCACTGAACTTGCTCGTGAAACCGGAGCTCTGACCGAACCACGTCCCAAGACCAGGCAGAACATCAAACTGGCGACTGCAAAATTATAGTTCCGGTCAGAGGCGTCGCATAATTGCTACGACGCGGCCTTCAATTTGGGTTTGCGGCGGTTCTGGATGGATGGTGGCGAAAGACAGGTCAGAGGCTACCAGTGAAAGGAGGCCGCCGACTTCATCCAGCCGGCGGGCAAGAAATTCGCCGCGTCGCGAGCACACCACTATTTCCCCAGGCGCCAGACGTTCGGATGGAATGGGCACGACGAGTACCAGGTCTCCCTTGAAAATGCCATCGGGTTGCATTCCGTGGTCACCCGCTCTGATCGCAAAACAGGCTCCCGGTGAAGAAATTCCTCTCATGAAGCTTTTATCTACGCGCAGTCTTTCAGCGAGCAGGCGCGCGAGTGGGGAATCCAGAACCGTTCCGGCCTTTCTAATCAGCACCTCAAATGTCTGGTCTGCTAACAACTTTTCAGATTCGACATCACCTGGTATCGCCAGGCTTCGAGCTTTGCCTTTTTCTCTGGTGACATACCCTTTTTGCTCGAGTGCATGAACCAGTTTCTGGGCAGTGTTGACTGATCTGGCCCCGACTGCATCGGTAATTTCTTGCAGAGTTGGCGGCCTGCGCCTGGTTTCCAGGTATCGTTCGATGAACGAAAACGCGATCTGTTGTCGATCTGTGAGTCGGTTTTTCAATCCTGGAAGTCTAAACTTGTAAATATTTACAACTAAAGTAGGAGAAAAAGTATATATTTACACCAGTCAGCAACTCGATTATGTTGTTCTTCACTTCCCCCACCGATTCTACAGGCTGAAAAAGCCCATTATGAACGCAACAGGCCATATTTGAAGGGTTTCAACTGTTGACATTCGGGCAGAATCGCTTACCTTTTACGCCAAGTGGGGAAATGTGGGGAAATCTCCCACGTCTATTTCAACAGATTCAGCATGATCAGCCGCTGTATTCGGGTACATGACAAGTTTCAAAGGACAGGCGCAATATTCCGTCGACAAAAAAGGACGGGTAGCAATTCCGGCAAAGATGAGGGCATCTTTGAATCCGGAAGCTGTTGGGACTTTCACGATGACACGGGGCTTTGAGCCATGCATCTATCTGTACCCACTTGACGAATGGCAAAGAAAGGAGTCCGAGTACCAATCACTCAACACCTATAACAGAAACGCCCGGCACCTCATCAGATCCATATTAATGTGGGCAGAGGAGGTCGTGCTGGACGGACAGGGAAGAATAGGGTTATCAAAAGCTCTGATTGAATACGCCGGATTGTCTGACCGCGCACTGATAATAGGAACCATGGATCGCATCGAAATATGGGATCCGGAAGTGTTTGGAAAGTTTCTGTCTGAACAACCAGATGACCATGAGGCTCTTGCAGAGTCTGTAATGGGTTCATGAAATGCCCGGACATAAAAACCACGATGTAAATGCGCGTGACGAACGGGAGCAATTCCTGGAATACGCTACGGAATATCACGCACCTGTTCTTTGTAATACTGTAATAGAGGGATTGATCACCGATCAAGAGGGGATTTATCTGGATGCGACGTTTGGTGGCGGAGGCCACACAGCGGCTATTCTGGATAATTTGGATTCCGCGGGTGTTGTGATCGGCCTGGATCAGGATGACGATGCATTGTCCGAGGGGCGCAAACGTTTATCTGATGCTGTCTCCGAGGGTCGACTGATTCTGGTCAAAGCCAATTTCAGTGATCTTGAATCAGTCGTGAGAGAACAAACCGCTGGCCCGATCACAGGCATTCTATTCGATCTTGGTGTTTCATCCCACCAACTTGACGTCGGGGAACGAGGATTCAGTCACCGCTTCGAAGGTCCATTGGACATGCGAATGGACCAGAAGGCTGAATTAGACGCCGACCTGATCGTAAACAAGTGGGATGCTTCGGATTTGGTATTCATCTTCCGAAAATACGGAGAAGAGCCACGGGCGAAAGCGGTAGCACGGGCGATCGTAAAGGCGAGACCCATTCGGGATACCAACCAGCTCGCGAATGTGATTCGGGGAGCTGTTTTTGTTCTTCACGAAGCGAAAACTGTAATGCGTGTATTTCAGGCACTCAGAATTCGGGTGAATGAAGAATTAGACGTCCTGGAATCCGCACTCCAAGCGGCAGCGATCGTATTGAAACCGAAAGGGCGCGTTGCAGCGATCAGCTACCACTCGTTGGAGGACAGACGGGTGAAACGATTTTTACGAACCGGCAATTTCGAAGGAATTCTGCAACGTGACATTTACGGGAATGCACTGACACCATTCAAAGAATTAAACAGAAAGCTTTTAACTGCAACCGAATCCGAACAGGAAAAAAACCCACGTGCGCGAAGCGCCCGACTCAGAATTGCTGAGCGCACAGATTTATCTCTCTAAATACAGTTTGCGACGAACGTTTAACTGACAATACCATGCAGGTACTACGCAATCGCCCGAAAAAGTCCGGCAAAAAGAAATACAGATTTGTAAAGGGTAATATTGCCGCTGCGCCGAGAAAACGAAAACCAGCGAGCAATAACGCAAAAAAAGCTCCTGTCAGAAATTCGGTTAAAAAGACACATCCAGCCGAAATGCGCGCGTCCGCGAAAGGACGGGTAAGAAAGCCAGTACGGAGGAGGGTAAAACGGTCTCCTGCCTCCATCGACGCGCCGGGATGGAAAGATCTGAAGACTGCTGAAAATGGGCGTATCGATTCTAAGTTCAAAGATGGTCACCTGCTGAGCACGCTTTCGACTGTAAAAACGTCACTTGGAATTCTGGCAGCCGCAGTCCTGATGTCTCTGTATGTGGGGCACGTTCAGGCCACGCAAGACCTGGTGAACGAGGTATACCAGGCACGAAAGGAAAATCTCTCCCTTTCCACTTTTCTGGATAAGAAACAGGGCGAATACAACGCGAAAATTGGCCCGGCCGCAATTTATCCGCGGGCATACGAATTAGGACTTAAAGAAGGTCGCGGCACTGAACAGCCAGTGGTTGTGGGAGCACGACAGAATTAAGAATTTCCGATCTGTGGATCCAAAGAATCAAATATTATCCCGGATGTATCTCATGCTCATATTTGTGTGTGTGATTCCTCTTCTCGTAGCGGCCCAGGTTATTCGCCTCGGGCTGGTCGACGATGATGAATTGCGCAAACGGGGCGAAAATCAGTCTGAGGCGGAGATAGTTATTCCAGCACTTCGCGGGTCAATACTGGACGCGCGAGGTCGAATTCTTGCGAGCGACACCATTACTGATAAGATAATTCTAGATCCCACAGTCTCCGGTTTTTCAGTAAACAGGCAATCGTACCATCAGGCACTCGCCACGGCGAGTGGGATATCGGTGGCAGAATTATCGTCCAAAATACGAAACAGAAAAAGTGGCCGGTATCTGGTCCT
>SMXK01000037.1 GCA_004356265.1 Bacteroidota bacterium | reverse complement strand
GGATATTCGGCAGCACATGTCGTGGTAGCCGTGGCTGATCTGACACCGATTGAATCTCTTGAAGGGTTGAAAAGTGCGCTTCCAGGTTATGAATTTGAGAAATAAGAAGTCGTCCGCCGACGGACGCAAAGTGCCTGATGACAGACCCAGCCGGTACCCTCGTGAACATGGTAAATAAATTTCCAGTTGGTATAGATGCTGCGACAAAAGTGTTGCAGCGATACTGGGGTCACTCGGAGTTTCGGCCCGGGCAGTGGGAGTTGATCGACGCTGTGTTATCCGGACGTGATGCGTTCGGAGTATTGCCGACCGGAGCCGGCAAATCTGTTTGTTATCAGTTGCCTGCGGTGATGTTGCCCGGGCTGACCATTGTGATATCCCCTCTCATCGCCTTGATGGAAGATCAAGTGTTATCTCTCAATAAAAGAGGCATTCCTGCAGCGACATTGTCGGGGGGCGATCGGCACAGGCCGTGGGAGGCCGTACTTAACGACGCTCGGTATGGCCGGTACAAGATTCTTTTCGTGTCTCCTGAGAGACTTCAGTCGGAAGCCTTCAAGTCGCAGTATTACTCACTCGACGTCTCTCTGGTGGCGGTAGATGAAGCACACTGTATAAGCGAGTGGGGTCATGAATTCCGTCCGGAATATTATCAGATAGCAGAATTATATGCGGCCGGCGACGGCGAGGCAAATAATTCACCGACTGGCCGCGAGTGGAGCCGAGTACCTGTAATCGCTGTCACCGCGACAGCAACCCCCGTGGTTCGGACAGACATTAAAAACCGCCTCCGGCTCCGATCCCTGGTTGAGGTCACGAAAAGTTTTGACCGTCCGAACCTTTCATTCTCCGTTTTTAACGGGACCCCGAAACACGCGAAAGTAGAAGAAATTCTTCGGTCCGTTCCCGGGTCCGGAATTATCTATGCTTCGACGCGGCGCAGTGTCGAAGCATGGGGTCGCAACCTGACGGCTACCGGACATGTTACTGAAATTTATCATGCTGGATTGTCCGCAGAGAAACGCTCAGAAGCGCAGCTGAATTGGATATCAGGCAACAGCCGAATTATCGTTGCAACGAATGCTTTCGGAATGGGTGTCGATAAATCGAACGTTCGATCCGTCATTCATGTCGGACTTCCGATGTCAATGGAAGCCTATTATCAGGAAGCCGGGAGGGCCGGACGTGACGGACGTAAGGCCTATGCTGCTATGGTCGTAAACAAAAAGGATATCGCAGACAGGCAGTCTATGTTATCTGACATGTATCCGACACTGTCTCATATCCGTACGGTATTCGATGCGCTTCATAGTGTTAACGGGGTTGCCATAGGTGATATCTCAGAAAAAATACTTGAGGCAAAACTGGACGTTTTGGCGCGCGCTACTGGGCTGGAATCGCGCAAGATTTCGATCGTACTCAACTTTTTAGTTCGGGCGCAATTCCTGGATTCGGCGTCGATGAGGGAGGACGCCGGATACAAGATGAAAGAGTCTCGCCCCGGGAAATTATCAATCGACGGGAAGCAACATCGCCGACAAAAGAACGGAGCTATTGGTCGGTTGCGGGACGTTCTTTCGTATGTAAATGAACGCGACTGCCGCCGCCGCCGGATTGTCGCTCATTTTGATGACTATTCAATCGGCAATTGCGGTATGTGCGACAACTGCCTTGGACGACATAAGGCTATATCGGTAGATCCGCGATTAAACGGTATCATGCTGACCATTCTAAATAACCTGGCATTAAATCGTACCATTTATGGCCCGGAGGATGCGCCTGAATTTCCGCGCTACCGAATCGATGAGATGACCGATTGGCTGGCGATCAACGGGTATGTTCAGCCTTCAGACGACCCGAATGTACCGCCTCTTCTTACGGATCTTGGAGCTTCTGTCGCTGCTCGCTGAGATGGTCGAGTACGCGATTGTAAAAAGTCTGCAGCTGCTCCGGATCACTTAAATATGGCTGCATGGCGGCGGTAAAAGAAGATTCAGTAAAACTATGTTGACCCAGGATTGAATCTCTTCTGGCTGCAGGAAGACTTGCCCCGAGGGCTTCAACAGACAGATCGACGAACTCCGCGGATGTCTTTCGAAGTTGGTAACGCGCCTCTTCCAGATACAGGTCGGAAACCACAACGACAAGAGTCACATCCTGTTCGGAGCCGGGTTCGATGTGAGTTTCACCACAGCCAACAAGCGTGGTTAGAAGTACAGAAGCCGTCATAACATGGCAGAAAAGTCTTCGCAGGACTGGCAGGCGCGTAAGGATGATTCTGTTCAGATAGCCCATATCAATGCCCGAGATCCGAATTATGGGGGGGGGTGGATTCACTGGAATCTCCAGAATCATCAACCTCCTGAAGCCGGAATGTATGGGCGATCGCTTCCACGTGCCGTAAAAACTCGCGCTTATCAAAGCCCGGTGCAAATACCATCCCATCGATCATATAGATGCGACGTGTGGCTTCGTCATAAAAAGAGTATGTCACGAATGGTCCACCCATCCCGTATTCGACAGTTTTTCCATCATCATCGCGTCCCACCATGTGCCACAGTCCGCGTGTTTCGTATCCGAAGCGGCCCAGGAAGTCGATGTTTTCAGTTTCAAGATCGCGGCGAAAATCAATCGACACAAACCCACCCGAATTACCCGCGATCCAGGATTCGGTCAAACGTTGGCGTGCTTCATAAATCCACTCTGGAGTGAGGCTGTTTGGACTTGCATCGTCTATCCACCAAATGAAAATACTTCGCCACGAATCGCTGTTTATCACCCTGCGCAGCCAAACGAAATTCGTCGTATCGATGGCAGTAAAATAATCGTGTTGAGCGTTCACGGCGAAACCGTGTTTCTCCATCAGCTTCTCTTCGATGTCAAATTGCCGTCCCCGTCTGAACATTTCAATTGTAACACGTTCCCGGATAATCGAATTAAACGTGTATCGAAGATTATCGCCGGCTTTCTTAACAATATTCACCACCGCTTCTTCCGTCCCACCGAGGACGTAAAACACCTGCTGATTTCGCCGCCACAAATCGCGTCTGGGAACGACCGTAGAAACACCGCCGAGAATGCCTGCCTCACCCTCTTCGTCCAGAATTGCCCTGAGAAATTGAGCCTCCAGCGTTGAGTCGGAAATCGGGGCAACAAAAACGACATTTTTCAGCGTCTTTACCCGTTTTAATGATTTGGCATCTGTCAGCGGTGTGTGAACCAGCCTGAACATTTTTTCTGGCGCAGGAAGTGTACTGATCCACGGGGATAGTTCGGTTCGAAGGGTTTCTCCAATGATGCCGTGCCAGCTCGCAGAATCCGTGACAACAGCAATCTCAACTTCTGATCCTGTTGCATTCGGCAGATACGCTCCATCAAAACAACCCGAAGCCGTCAATCCGAGAAACACGGTGCAGAGAATTCCGGATAGAGGCCGACCGGTTGATATAGTACCCATGTATATATTCAGACTAGTTTAAGGAGTGGCTCAGGTCGTTCCCGATTTCAGGTCGGCTACGAATGATGTAAGCTGACTGAACCGGTCTGGTGCGCAGTTGTTTGAATCAGACTGCGCCGAGTCATCTCCAGAAAGATTGGCCCACAGTTTTTCAATCTTATTTATCACAGCTGATCCGACGATGCATCCGTCGGCCGCGCGGGACAGATCTGTTACATCTTCAGCCGTTGAAATCCCGAACCCGACCAGTACCGGATTGTTCGTGCAAAGTCCGCGAACCTTATTGAGGTAGCTCTTGATTTCATTTCGATCCGGCATCGTGGTTCCTGTCAGTCCCGTCATCGATACTGCGTACACAAATCCCCGCGACAATTCGTCAATATGACGGATTCGTTCCGACGGTGTAGTGGGTGCGACAAGATAAACCAGGTCGATTTCGTTCTGCCTGGCTGCGTCACGAATAGGAAGTCTGGAGTGCAAAGGATAGTCAGGCAAAATTACGGCATCTACTCCAGAAGAGTGACAACGGTCAAAAAAGTTGCTGATGCCATACTGCAAGACCGGATTTACGTATCCCATCAGCAGGAGGGGGGTGTCACTCGCGGACCGAAACTCTGCTGCCGATTCGAAACTGAAGTCCATGGTAACGCCATTGCTGAGCGCGATTGCGCTCGACATCTGAATCGGAAGACCTTCTGCGAGTGGGTCGCTGAACGGCATGCCAAGTTCGATAAAGTCGGCGCCACCCGCATCGAGTGCCCGGATGATGGATACGGTGTCGGAGAGATTCGGGTATCCGGCGGTAACAAATACACCCAGAGCTTTTTCACCGCGAGTATTCAGATTCCGGATAACCTGCTTTAATCTACTCATCGCGACGTCAAGTGTTCAGAGATGGTGCCCATGTCTTTATCTCCTCGTCCTGAGCAGTTCACGATCAGGCATTGATCAGCCGTCATGTTGGACGCTACGGTGTCAATGCGTGCAAGGGCATGAGCTGTTTCGAGAGCGGGGATGATTCCTTCCAATCGGGATAACCGGGAAACGGCGATGAGGGCCTCTTCGTCCGTTGCCGTCAGGATCGTCAGGCGGCCAATATCGGCCAGGTGGGAGAGCTCAGGACCGACACCCGGGTAGTCGAGTCCTGCCGAAATAGAATGCGCTTCAACGACCTGCCCGTGCTCGTCCTGAAGCAGCCGGCTTAGAGCGCCGTGTAATACGCCAGCCCTGCCTTTTGTAAGTGTTGCTGCGTGTTTTCCGCTCAGCCCCTCTCCGGCGGCCTCAACCCCGTAACACGCGACGTCCTTTAGATCCAGATATGGATAGAAGAGCCCGATAGCGTTAGATCCGCCTCCGATACACGCCAACAAAGCGTCCGGGTACGACCTCCCTTCGAGCAATGAGAGTTGACTGGAGCTTTCCCGCCCTATGACCGCCTGGAAATCCCGAACCATCTTCGGGTACGGGTGGGGTCCGACTACGGATCCTATTACGTAAAACGTATCTCGTACGTTGGTCACCCAGTCACGAATGGCCTCGTTCGTCGCGTCTTTTAAAGTCCGACTTCCGCTGTTGGCAGTCCTGACCTCTGCGCCCAAAATTTTCATCCTGTGCACATTCAACGCCTGTCGTTTGATGTCTTCTGCACCCATATATACGATGCACTCCAGACCGAAATGTGCGCAAACAGTTGCGGTAGCGACTCCGTGTTGCCCCGCTCCGGTTTCTGCAATAATCCTGTGTTTTCCGAGCCGTCGTGCAAGCAGAATTTGCCCCAACGTATTATTAATCTTATGGGCACCGGTGTGACAAAGATCTTCGCGTTTTAAATAAATACGAGGACCGCCGACATCTTCTGTGAGTCGTTCAGCAAACGAAAGCGGGGTAGGTCTTCCAACATACGTCCGCAACAAATCATCCAATTCCCGGACAAATTCAGGATCAGACTGTGCGTTTTTCAGCGCCAATGACAACTCTTCAAGTGCCGGGACCAAGATTTCCGGTACATAAGCGCCGCCGAAATCGCCAAAATAGCCGTGCTCATCTGGCATATCGTAGGCGCTGGCAGAATGATACAGGGATTGATTAGAGGGCATGATTGAGAAAGTATTCTGACGGAGCGCTCGGTTCTTACGGATCGCTCGGCGGGCGCACAAT
>SMXK01000036.1 GCA_004356265.1 Bacteroidota bacterium | reverse complement strand
TCCTGTCTCCGGCGCTTTGTATCGTTGCGCAGCCATGGACTCTGCTGAGGCACCAACTTGCAATTCAGGATTTTCGTCAGTCCCTATTTCGGAGTCACCGACCACTGTCAGGCGAAGAGGATGGTACTCGATATCAATAATTTTCACTGGATGTAATCCTCGTAAATCTGCCTGTTGATTCAGGGCGTGTGGTTGGAGCAGGAATGGGAAGTATAATGTTTTACCTTCAAGAAAATAATCTCCAATCATTCAGCTTGTTTCATTTTCAGCGCAGTCAACAGCCTCCAGTAATCTGGAAAAATCAATCTTGAAAATCGTAGACATTGAACTTTTCCCAATCCGGATGAAGCCCGTCGATGTCGGTTCTGGAACGGCAGAGCCGCTGCCGGGAATTCCTCCAGTAGATTCTGTAATCCTTCTCGTCAAGACGGACAGCAGCGTGGTTGGCTTCGGTGAGGCGACGGAGATAATGTCTCTCCCTGCCCATTCGACCAGCGGACTTCTTGACCGGCTGCGTATTTACACGTCGGCGCTGATTGGGGCTGATGCTCTGAATCTGAATGAAATTAATCGCCGACTCGATAAAGCGAGTAAAGAGCTCCATCCTGCTTGTCAGGCAGCTCGCGCTGCACTTGATATGGCGATTTATGATATTATCGGAAAGTCGAGAGAAGTACCGGCTTGTATCGTGCTTGGCGGTGCGTACCACAACCAGATGGAAGTGCTGATGACACTCTCGGAGGATTTACCTGAACAAAATGCGGTTGCGGCGAAAAGCCTGACGGATAGAGGAATTCGGGGCCTAAGGGTCAACATGGGAAACGGCGAAATACTCACCGACCAAAACATTGAACCGGAACGGCAGAAACTCATGGCTGTCCTGGAATCCGTAGGACCGGAAATTCAGATTGACGCCTGCGCCAATGAGTCGTGGACCGATGCTGGGCAGGTGCGGAGTTTTTTTACTTCGCTTCTGGATGACACCTTTTATGGCAACCTCTCTGTGGAGCAACCACTTCATCATCTGGATCTAAAGGGACACGCAGAACTTCGCGAATCGCTTCCCATTCCAATTATCCTCAACGAATCGGTTTTGTCTCCGCAAACCGTGATGCAGATTGTGCATTCTGCTGCCGCCGACCGGATTATTTTGAATGTGCACCGTGTCGGGGGGCTGTCAGCAGCCAGACAGATCGCCGATATTTGCGAAGCGGCAGCGATCGATGTCAGTATTGGTGCGGTGGCCAGCACAACACTCGGTGCGGCGGCGCATGTTCACCTTGCGTCGACAATTCGCGACCCTTTACCAGTTGATATCGGCGACCGCCTCCCCTCCGGATTGGATCCGTTTTCGGGCGGTTTCGAGATCGTTGACGGTCACATAATTCTGGGTGACGAGCCCGGCCTGGGCGTCGAACTTGAGGAAGATGTACTGAGAGGCTTGGCCGTTGTCGTTTAGCTGGCGAGAGGAAAGCAATAAATCGTGTACCTTGCCACGATCAGGCTCGCAACGTCCTTCAAATGCAACAAATTCGGTCAGTAAGACAACAGTGATTCGTAAACGTATACTCCTTGGTTTTCTGCTCGGAAGCCTTTTCTGTGTTGGTTGCAGTTCGCCGCCCGATTCAGGCACTGCCCCTCCTGCTGACTCTCAGGCGCGAGGCGGGACGCTGAACGTCGGATTACATCTTCCTTTGCCCACTCTCGACTGGCAGTCGACCGTATCACACCCGCTTCCGATGGTCATGGGCCATGTTTACGAAGGACTGTTCGGACTTGGCCGCGACTTCACGGCCGTACCGGATTTAGTGGATACCTATGTTGCCTCCGAGGATGGTAAGGTCTGGACGTTTACACTTCGCCGGGATGTCAAATTTCATAATGGTGACACGCTTGATTCCCGGGATGTAAAAGCTTCTCTTGAGCGGTGGCACGCATTCGGCCCCAGGGGGTCCGGACTAGCTGGTCTGGAAGCGATTGACACACCAGACGAAAACACCGTTGTTCTGAGGTTTAAGGCCCCGATGGGCCGGTTTCTGCTCCTTCTTCTTGGCTCCGACGACAATAAGGCAGCGATAATGCCAAGAGAAATCGCCGAGGCGTCAACGACGCCCGGTATGGTAACCGAGGTGATTGGTACCGGTCCTTACCGGTTTGTTGAATACAAGGAAGACCAGTACGTTCGGCTTGAGCGATTCCTCGATTATTCGCCCCGCACCGACGAGCCAAACTATCAGGCGGGCAAAAAGGTGGCTGATCTTGATGAGATTCTTTTCTGGATCGTACCCGAAGCGTCAACCCGAATAGCTGGTCTGGAATCTGGTGAATATGATATCATTACAGAAGTGCCGGATTCTGAAGCGTCTCGACTTCGTGAACTGGACGATGTTGAACCCATTAAGAACGGGCCCGGTGTGCTCCTCTACATGATGTTCAATCACCAACAGGGCCTGACCAGTGATATCAACATTCGCCGAGCCTTCCAGGCTATGGTTGATCCATCCGAAATTACGTCGATCGTGGTTTCCGAACCATCCTTCGGTTTAACGAACTCGAGCATCTATGCCCCCGAGAGTGCCTTCAATTCAGAAACCGGGTCCGGTAGCAATCAATCGGCTGAAGACTATCTCAAAAGTGCCGGATATAACGGCGATCCGATCTTTATTCAAGTAATCTCGACGGATATCGTTCAGCGGCGTGTTGCTGTGGCGCTTGTAGAACAGGCCAAGCGGGTTGGGCTCAATCTCCAGATTAAGAGCTACGATCTGAGTACGTGGGTCACCAAACGCCAGGACCCGGCCTCCTTGAACATTTACACGTCTGCCGGCTACTGGCTCGATCCATCTCTGTGGCATCCGGAATTTAACGGTACTTTTCCGTCTAAGGAGGTGGGTTTTTCGAACCCAATCACTGACGAGATTTTTGCTAAACTGGCATCGGCGACAGAATTCGAACAGCGGAAAGAGCTTGGAGTTGACCTCCAGAGGGCTTTTTATGAGCAGGTCGCATTGGTTAACCTGGGCTATATCTACCGTCTGGTGGCCAAGACTAAGAAAGTACATGATCCCTACGGCAATCTTGCTCTTGGAAATCTCACGTTGCACGGGGTGTGGATTGATCACGCAAATTAGAGCAAGTCGATAAATGCTAGAGTATACCCTGCGTCGTGTTTTATCGTTTATCCCGACCATACTCATTACGCTTACATCGATCTTTTTCATCACAAGACTGATTCCCGGAAGCCCGATAGCCGCACTGGTTGGTCACCAGGCCGTTGGGGCTGAGCAGATAGATGAGATTACCCGCGACCTCGGCCTCGACCAGCCGCTGCTTTCTCAATACCTGGACTGGCTTCCCAAAGTTCTGACAGGAGATTTTGGCACTTCTCTGTTTTATTCAGAACCGGTAGTAGACGTGGTTGCGGAGCGTTTTCCCGTCACACTTTATCTCACGATTTTCTCGATGATATTTACGATCGTGATTGGTATACCACTTGGGATCTACGCGGCTATCCGGCGTGGCAGATTTGCGGATTATGCGAGTAACGTAGTGTCCAGTCTGGGCATGGCCATGCCGTCATTCTGGCTCGGGTTCCTGCTGATCATCCTCTTTGCAGTAACGCTCGGTTGGCTACCGGCCTCGGGTTACCGCAGTCCCGATTTTGGAATCTGGGAATGGCTTAGACGACTTATTCTGCCTGTTGCAGCGCAAAGTCTTGCGCAGATCGGTCTTGTCGTACGCATGACGCGTGCATCAATGATCGAAGTACTTGGTCAGGAATATATTACGATGGCGCGTGCCAAAGGCCTGCCTGAATCCCGTGTGGTACTGAAACACGCGCTGAAAAATGCCATGACTCAGATCACTACCGTTATCGGCCTGACCTTTGCTCTCGGACTCGGGGGATCTGTAATCATCGAAAATGTCTTTGCCCTGCCTGGCCTCGGACAGCTTATTACCATCGCGGCGGTGCGCCGTGACTATCCCATGCTTGAAGGTGGAATTTTTTACTTGACGCTTGTGGCGTTAGTGGTAAACCTGATGGTTGACCTCGGTTATGCCTACTTCAATCCACGTATCAGGCATACCCGATGAGTACCGATCCTGCTCACATCCTTCCAGAAAGTTTTTGGAGTTCGCTTTCCGGCGCCAGACGTTTTCGTCTTAATGGCATGGTAGTCGCCGGAAGCTTAATTCTTATCCCTCTGGTATTAATGGCCGTTTTCGCGTCTTTTTTGACATTCTTGGACCCTTTGTCAATCGATGCTTCGCAAAAATTGCTGGCGCCAAGTTGGGCCCATCCTTTCGGTACAGACCATTTTGGCAGAGACGTGCTGGCCCGGACCATGTATGGTGCTCAGATATCCTTGCGGGTGGGTTTTGGTTCGATGTTGTTAACAGCCCTGTTTGGCATTCTTTTCGGGGTCATATCGGGTTGGTACAACTTGGCGGATGTTATCATCGGTCGTTTCACCGATAGCCTGATGATTTTCCCAGGATTTGTGCTGGCCATAATGATTATGGCTGCGATCGGACCGTCTGAGCTCAATGTTATAATATCAGTAACCGTCCTCTACATACCCAGGGTGATCAGGACGGTGCGGGCATCGGTTGTCGAGTTTCGGGATGCGGAGTTTGTTGAAGCTGCGCGCACTGTGGGCGTCGGTGATTTTCGACTTCTATTCCTTCATATCCTGCCGAAAGCCGCGGGCCCGGTCATGGTCCAGTTGAGTTTTGGCTTCGCATGGGCTGTGCTTGTTGAAGCAGGGCTCAGCTTTCTTGGTCTCGGGACCCCACCCCCTGCACCCAGTTGGGGGAGCATGATCTCCGATGCTCGCGACTTTATCAGGTCTGCCTGGTGGCTGATTACCATTCCGGGATGCATGATTACACTTGCGGTGCTCAGTTTAAATTTGATCGGTGATGGCCTGCGGGATATGCTGGACCCGCGTCTGCAGAGCAGGGGTGAACTATGATTGAAATTCAGAATCTGGAGGTCCAATTCCCGGGTGATTCGGGCCCGATTACGGTCATTGATGACCTCAGTTTGTCAATTGGCAAGGGTGAAATTCTCGGGCTTGTGGGCGAATCAGGATGCGGTAAATCGTTGCTGGCCAAATCAATAATGAGACTCGTACCTGCTCCAGGCAAGATCACGTCCGGGGAGATTTTATTTAACGGTGACGATCTTTTGACCTTGGACGAATCGGAAATACAGTGCATCCGAGGCAACCAGATTTCGATTATTCTGCAGGAGCCGATGACCAGCCTGAATCCTGTTTTCACGGTCGGGAATCAGATTACCGAGGTGCTCGCGATCCATCGCCCCGAAATGAAGAAGAACGAACGTCGACAACGCGCTCTTGACGTGATGAAACGTGTCGGGATCGAGTCTCCAGATTTAAGATTTGACCAGTATCCCCATGAGCTTTCCGGTGGAATCCGGCAGCGTGTACTGATCTCAATTGCGCTGATCTGTGGTGACGTTCAACTACTCGTTGCCGATGAGCCTACTACGGCGCTGGACGTAACTATTCAGGCGCAGATTCTTGACCTGTTTGTCCAACTCCAGGCTGAGCATCAAATGGCACTTCTGCTTATCACGCATGACCTCAGCGTGATTGCACAGACAGCTCACAGGGTTGCCGTCATGTACGCCGGCCGCCTTGTCGAAATTGCCGACGTTGCTCCATTGTTCGAGAATCCACTTCATCCTTATACACGCGGCCTGATGCGGTCGCTACCTCAGATTGAAACACGTCCGAGGAAATCGCATCTGCCAACGATCCCAGGCACGGTTCCAAATCTCGCCGATTTACCGGCTGGATGCCCTTTTTTCGATCGATGTGAGTACGGTCGCGAAGAGGCTTGCACCAGTACAGTTCCGCGACTGGAAGAAGTATCCGACGGACACTGGGTTCGGTGTCATCTCTGGCGTGAGATTCCACGATTTGCCTCAGCAACACCAACGGCGAGATCGCTATGACCAGTATCGTGAAGGCACCGGTACTCGAAGTCCGGAATCTGGTGAAGCATTTTGATCTGCGTCGATCCTGGTTTCAACAGGGTACCCAAAAGGTTCGTGCTGTTGACGGTATCTCTTTCGATATCATGGCAGGCAAGACATTGGCGCTTGTTGGTGAATCCGGATGCGGAAAGTCGACTACAGCAAAACTCATCCTCAAGCTGTTGCAGTTGGATGGTGGCGAAATATATCTGAACGGCGAATTGGTCAGCGAGGCGACTCCTGAATTCAGGCGAAAAATTCAGATGGTCTTTCAGGATCCATATGCATCGCTGACGCCACATTTTAAAGTAAAATCAATCCTGCGCGAGCCGCTGGTAGTTCACGATATTTGCCCTCCACAAGAGAGGCAAAATCATATTCAGGATGTACTTGCTGCCGTGGGATTGTCGAGTGATATAGCATCCCGATATCCGCACGAATTGTCCGGTGGTCAAAGGCAGCGCGTCGGAATTGCCAGAGCCATTTCAGTCAATCCGACATTTATTGTTTGCGACGAGCCGGTTTCCGCCCTGGATGTTTCAATTCGAGCCCAGATCATCAACCTGCTTCTGGATCTCCAAGAAAATCGCAATCTTGCCTATCTATTCATTTCGCACGATCTGGATCTTGTAGCGCACGTTAGTGACACCGTTGCGGTCATGTATCTCGGAAAGATTGTTGAGAAAGCGCCGACAGGCGATTTTTTTGCTGGTCCGAAACATCCTTATTCGAAAGCGCTACTGGCCTCATCACTGGTCCCCCATCCTGGAAATCGGAAACAGTTCGTACCACTCGTGGGTGAAGTCGCAAGCGCCGCGAATTTGCCAAGCGGTTGCCGGTTTCGGACTCGATGCCCCCTTGCGATCGACAAATGCGCAGTCATCGAGCCGACATTGCGCTCTGTTGGAAATGGACACCTGGCCGCCTGTCACAGGGTTGACGAAATTGAACCATGATCGTAAACGATGCTATAGCAGAGTCATGCAGGTTAACAGTTAATTGATGGGGTATAAAATGGACGTAAAACGTTTTCCTGGCAGGCGCTGTCTGGAAACTCGACAGTCGATAAATTCCGCGCTATAATACCGGCGTGGGAAATAAAATCTCTCTTCGTCTTTTCAGTCGACACTTTTTATGAAATTCCCAGGCTTGTTTTTGAGCTGTAAAATTCTAACTGCCGCTTTCTTCTCCATCGTCATACTGGCCTGGACGATGCCGGCCAGCGCTCAAACACAAAAAGTCGAGGCCCAGCCCCGCGCGTTCCTGGCAGGCCAGTATGACCTGCGCGCGTTGGAAGAAATAATTTCACCCCGGCAAGAATGGCATCCCTATCCCGACATCAATGAACCGCAAGCATGGCTGGCCATACCCGAGACCGTCCGGAATGCACACATCGCTCTGGGAGAAGCGGCACTCGACGCGGAATGGGAATCTTTACCAGCAACCGTTTTCCTGGAATTTGTGCGAACGGGCAATAGAACCAATTACGAACGCCTCACCTTTGGTCGTCGAACGCAACTGGCTCAGCTCGTTCTTGCAGAAGTTATGGAAGGCAATGGTCGATTCATCGATGACATTGTCAACGGAATCTGGGCCATCAGTGAAGAAAGCTTCTGGGGTATACCTCCTCATTTAGCCGTGCAACGGGCCGGACGAGGACTGCCCGATGTCGCTGAACCCATTGTGGATCTTTTCGCAGCCGAAACCGGAAGCCTTCTGGCGTGGACGCTCTATCTGGTTGGAGACCGTCTGGACGAAATCTCCCCCTTGATTCGAGAACGCATCCACCTGGAAGTGGATCGCCGCATCCTTACTCCAAATCTGGAACGGGAAGATTTCTGGTGGATGGGGTATGGACCGCACAATCTGAACAACTGGAACCCCTGGATAAATTCCAATTGGTTGACGATGGTGTTGTTGTTGGAGCGGGACGAGGAGCGCCGATTAAAGTCCATCCACAAAATCATGTACAGTCTCGATCAATTCATCGACGGCTACCCGTCTGACGGGGGAAGCGACGAAGGACCCAGCTACTGGAGTCGTGCCGCGGGTTCTCTGCTGGATGCCCTGGAACTGCTCCGTAGCGCCTCAGGAGGCGCAATCGATATCTATGACAAGCCACTGATTCGAGAGATGGGGAAATTCATCTATCGCACTTACATCAGTTCAGAGTATTTCATCAACTTTGCCGACGCGTCACCGCGCATAAACATAGCACCGGCGCTCGTATTTCAATATGGCCGCGCCATCGAGGACCCCCTGTTAACAGGATTTGCTGCATTCGCGGCCGAAAAGCAAGGCTGGGGCGAGGGTGCTATTCCCGGTAGTTTCGGCAGTCTGGGCCGCCAGCTTCCAGCACTTTTTTTACTTGATGATCTGCTTTCGACTCCAACGGCAGAGCCACAACCACTCGATTTCTGGCTTAAGGACATTCAGGTCATGGGAGCCCGATCCGAAGAAGGCTCAAGCGCGGGTCTGTATGTGGCCGCCAAGGGCGGCCACAACTTCGAGAGCCACAACCACAACGACATTGGTAATTTCCTTGTTTATGCAGATGGACGTCCGGTGCTCATTGACGTGGGCTCTGCCGTCTACACCGCGACGACATTTGGGGAGCACCGCTACTCCAACTGGAATGTGCAGTCGGCCTTCCACAACGTGCCCACGATAAACGGCATTATGCAAAAAGATGGGCGGGAGTACACCGCGAGAAACGTGCAGTACAGCTCGAATGCCCGGCAAGCCAGTCTGACACTGGATATAGCGGGTGCATATCCCGAAGAGGCAGACGTACGTGAATGGAATCGCAGGGTGACGCTCAATCGAGGTCGATTTGTGGAAATCCGTGATCAGTACCAGCTCGACTCGATTCGAGGTCCGCTTTCCCTGAATTTGATGACTCCCCTTGAGCCGAGCTTGATAGAGGACGGTAGAATCCGACTGGGTCAGGATGCAGGTGTTTCTGAATCGGGATATGCCGCGGTTTTCCTCGATTACGACAAGGACACATTCGAAGTAACCTTTGAGCCCATCCTTCTGGATGACGCGAAAATGCAACGGGGATGGGGAGATCGACTGACAAGAATAATCCTGACAGCGAAGCGACCGAAGCTTTCAGACACCTTCACGATCACGGTAAGAAACTGACCAGACTCTCCCTCAGCATTGAGGCGACGAATAACCACAAAAGTAGATATGCACATTTCAATCCAGGAATTAAAATCACTATCCACTAAAGCCATCTTGAAGTATGGCTACTCAGAAGAAGAAGCCGTAATAATTCTAGATATGCTTATGTATGCCCAATTGAGGGGTAATGCTCAAGGCATCGTGAAATTAATTGGCGCGGGAATGCCAAAGAATGAAAACGCGCAGGCTCCTACGATTGAAAATGAAACACCGTGTACTGCAATAATAAATGCCAACTTATCCATGGAAGCGATTGCCATGGAAAAAGCCGTGAGTATGGTTATCACAAAGGCAAAAGAAATGGGCATAGCAATTGTCGGGACACATACGGGTGATGGATCCTCGGGCGCCGTCGGATACTGGTCACGAAAGATTGCCGACGCTGGTTTAATCGGTATTACGATGTCAAGTTACCCGTTCGGGATGGTTCCTCCTCATGGATCTTACGAACCCTTGTTCTGCACCAATCCAATTGCGTGGGCTGTACCGACGGAAAATGAACCGATCGTACTCGATATGTCATCGTCTGGTATCTCCTATTTCGATCTGGTGGAAGCAAAAACACAAGGAGTCCAGGTCGCTGAGGGTCTTGGATACGACAAAGAGGGAAACGAAACAACAGATCCTGCCGAACTGCTGGAAGGGGCGGTAACCCCCTTCGACAAAGGATTTAAAGGGGCCGGACTCGCTCTGATGGTCCAAATTATCGGAGGCGCTTTAGTCGGGGGTGACTTTTTAAATGAAAGCAATCATGATGGGAACGTTGTCATCGCGATCAACCCTGACGCCATGATAGGAATGCACAAATTTATAGAAGAAGTCACAAAAATGACTAAGGCCATCAAGCAGGCAAAAAAGCTTGAGGGAGTAGAAGACGTGATGGTGCCCGGGGAGCGCGGCGACAGGATCAGATCAAAAATATTGGAAAATGATCAGATTGAAATAGAAGACAATTTGTTAGAAACCCTGCGAAGTGTTGCTGAAGGGAACTAATCGAGGAAAAAGCCGGCCGGTAGCTGCTCCTTCAGGCTCTCAATCAGTTCGCTGTGTTGCTCTCTGCGTGCTGGATCTGCTGCAAGATTGGTCCACTCGTTAGGATCATCGTCGTGATTGTAGAGCTCTTCGCTGCCATCGCCATACAGGCTGTAACGCCAGGGTCCCGATTGAACCGTCTGGCCCCGGTAATCAGCACCTTCAACGTCGGGCCGTACATACTGGGTGATGGTGGGATAGTCCCATTCGAGATCGGCGCGGTTCAGGATCGGTTTCAGACTATGGCCTTCGTTGACCGGATTGGGTGGCAAACCGGCCAGGTCCAACAAGGTCGGATAAACGTCGAGGAGGCCGACGGTCTGTTCGCGGCTTTGGCCTTCCGGGAGACCAGGACCCGCGATGATCAACGGGATCTTGTTGGCTCGTTCCCACAGCGCGTGTTTTTGGGTCGTGTTTTTCTCGCCGAGATGATAACCGTGATCTGAAAGGAGCACAACGATGGTGTTGTCGGCATACGGACTATCCTCGAGCGCGTCCAGTACCTGTCCGACATAGTGATCGGCAAAATTCACGCTGGCAAGATAGGCCTGTACCATGTCGTGCCAGGCATCGTTTTGAATCAACCAGGGGGTCTGGGGCATCTGTTCCTGGATGTTTGTTTTTTGCGCATAGGCCGGCACGTCGTCGAGATCATCCTCGCGGTAAGGCGGAAGGGTGAGATTGCCGGCATCGCCGAAAACATCGAAATATTCCTGCGGCACGTGCCAGGGTACATGCGGACGAAGAAATCCGACCATCAGCAAAAAGGGCCGATCGTGAGATTCCTGGAGACGGTCGACGGCCCAGGCGGCTGCAATTGGATCGCTCATCTCAGCTTCCGGACCAGGGTACGGACCCCAGTCGGTCATCGTCCCGTCAGAATCAAAATTGACCCTCTTGCCGTCCGGCATTCTACCCCAGCTGCCGCGACCACCAGACAAGTCGACGCTGCCTTCTGGAACATGCCTGTGCAATAGTTTTCCAACGGCCATCGTCTTGTATCCATTCTGGCGAAAGGCGGTGTGCAGCAATACCGTATTGTGTTTCTGCGCTGCCTCAACTACAAGCGTGTCTTCTCTGGGATGATCAAAAATCTCGAGGGTGCTGGGCAACAGTCCCGCGAACAAACTCGCGCGCGAGGGCCCGCAGAGAGGGAACTGGCTGAACGCCTGAGTGAATACCGTACCGCGTTCGGCCAGAGCATCGATATGTGGCGTTCGTGTATCGGAATTTCTGCCGGTATATCCGACCCAGTCGTTCAGATCGTCGACTGCAATCAGCAGAACGTTCGGTCGCGTGTTAGTTACACCGATCTCTCCACCGTCATTCTCAAAATTGTCTGTCGCATCGCCGGAGCATCCGAAAATCAATAGAACGAATGTTATCGATGTGAGCAGTCGAGCATGACTTGGTCGTATTACATTCATTTCCGCGGTCTCCCTGGATTCTAAGCGTGATTGATTATTGGTGTGCGCGCGCTAATTCGGCTTAACATACGCTCTGAACTTCCGCGAACTTCAGGCTATATTCGTCGGGAAATATAAATGCAGGATTCACTAACCGCTTAACGATGAAAATAATTATTGTTGGCGCCGCAGGTGCCGTTGGCAAAACTGCCGCCGATGCCCTGTCAGGCAAGCATGAAATCATCCGCGTGGGCAGGACCAGCGGAGATGTGCAGATGGATATCGAGGACATAAACAGCATCCGAGCTATGTATCAGCAAGTAGGCAAAGTAGACGCCGTAGTTAGCGCTGTCGGTCATGTTCATTTTGGTCCGGTTCATGAAATGAACAGCGAACAGTTTATGTCCGGCATTTATGGAAAGGTGTTACCGCAGGTCAACCTGGTATTGGAGGGAGTCGACTACGTGAACGATGGAGGATCTTTCACCATGACCAGCGGCGTTTTGAACCGTGATCCTATTCCGGGCGCTGCGTGTGCGGCGGCTGCCAATGGCGCTCTCGATGGTTTTGTAAAAGCGGCCGCGGTTGATATGCCTCGCGGCATCCGTATCAACATTGTCAGTCCCGAAGTTCTGGAGTCATGCCGGGAAAAATACGACGGCTTCTTCCCCGGTCACGTGCATGTGTCAGACGAGGCGGTTGGTCTGGCCTACAGCAAAGCGGTTGAAGGCTGCCTGACCGGACAGCTGTTTGTTGTGGAGTAGCTGTGTCTTATCGGTCGCATACGCCGCCCCGACCATAAATTGTCGCCGGGTTATTGGACTTGTGATCATGGTCCGTTCGATTTTCTACAGATTGGATGTTAACCTAATTGACACCGCGATGGTAACAAAATAGATCGAATTCAGAATTGGGCTTCTGTGCATTAGCGGCGGATGAAGGCTCGAACAGCATAGATCACGACGCACGCTCCGACCAGCGCGGCGACAGTGGCCGCTTCGTTCAGTGGCATTTGCAACAGAAGCCATCCTACAATAGCACAGCTCAGCAGCGGTATGGCAGGGCCAAACGGAATCGTGAACTGGCCCTCTTTCGGCATCCCATCGCGCTGCCGCAAGCGCAATACGGCAATGATCACCGCGAGATCGACGAGCAGCAACGAACCGGTTGCCACAATCGCCAGATACGTGAATGTGCCACTCAGTGCGAATACACCGATTACGATGGCAAAGAAAATGATCGCAACGTGGGGCGTCTTGTATTTCGGGTGCACCTTGCCGAGGACACGCGGCAGGTTGTCGTCCAGCGCAGACGCAAAGATGACTCTCGGGCCCCCCAACAAATCGCCGCTCAGATTACTGTAGATCGACAGCACGACTGCCACTATCAGCATTTTCCCACCCCACTCGCCGAATACTTCGGTCGCAACCGCCACTAGCGGGGCGACAGTATTGTTGGCCAGGTCGGGACCAAGCACGCCCTGCGCAACTGTTTGCAGTCCTACGTACAGTAATAATATTGCACACAGTCCATAGAGCAGTCCGAGCGGAACGGTTTTAGCCGGATTTTTTATTTCGCCACTCACATTCAACGCTGATTCAGCCCCGTTAAACGCGTAAAACAACAGGAGTGTACCCGCACCGATCTCTACCGCAGAGGGCCACTCCGGAATTGCCAGATATCCCACATCTATCACAAAAAGTCCGGCAACTACGAGCAAGACTAAAGGCACCAACTTAACCAGCGTATTGAAAATGTATAAACGAACTCCCGCCTTGACGCCGCGAATGTTCACATATGTCAGGAACGCCAACAATGTTGTAATAAATAGCGCGCGAGGGATAGTCTTATCCAGAACCGGAAATACGATCGCAATCGAATCAACCATAACGACCGTAATCGCGGCATCGGCCAGTGCCGAAAAGCCAAACCAGAATAAAATGGACGCGATAAAACCAATAAACGGACCGAAGGCTTCCTCGACGTACGCGTAGGCGCCACCACTGCGAGAAACACGACTTCCCACCTCCGCGAAACACATGAATATCAACGCAACCGTAACCGAACAGATCATGTAGGCAATTATCGCGGCCGATCCAAGCTCTGCAGCAACCAGACCTGGCAATGCAAAAATACCGGCTCCCACCACCATGTTTACGACACTCAGTCCAAGCGCGCCGGTGCCTATTGCCCGCACCAGACCTTCGTTCTGAACGTCATTCATATTTGCCATGGGTTTTTTTTCGTTGCTCTTAAGATCGAAAAGTGTCCTGATGTGTCGAATGTTTTAGATTCGATCGCGCGCTGTGTGCTGATAATAGTCGATGACTTCGCCAGCGGAATTGATCACATGAATACCCGGGTACCGAATGGTTGTGGGACAAACGTGCCCGGGTACTACCAGCAAGTAGTCACCCACACGAGGTAGCTCGCCTGAGATCCTGAATACGCCATGTTCCTCACTCTGCCCTACGAGTTTCGCTGTATCGTAGCCTAAAAGAAAAGCTCTCTCCTCGAGTGGAAGATCCGAACTGATTGCCTTGGATCCCAGATCTGTGGTGATCGACCCCTCGTCCGAATACCGATCCACCACCTGAGTCAGGATGAGGGCAGCACAGCGAAATGGCATGTCGGGCATGGCGGTACCATATCCCCTGTCCCAGTAAACAAAGGTCCCCGGAGAGCCATACATGCCCTCTGTTCGCGCATAGTACGCAAATGAATACCCGCCGCCCGCAACCACGAACGGTACAGGCATCCCGGCCGATTCGATCTGCTTCTTAAAGTCCTGTAGCGATTCGACGTTTTGCTGCGCTGCAGCTTCGCGTTTGCTCGTATCGCTCAGCTCGTTGTGACCGTCATACAGGTGAAATCCGGAAGGAATCAGGAACGGATGAGCATCAATTTCCTTGTAAAGCCTCTCCGACTCCTGGCCGATTCGTATCCCTGTTCGATGCATACCAGCATCCAGATCAAGCATTACCCGCAACGACTGCTCCCGCTGACTCGCGACTGAAGACAGTATACCGAGATGATACGGAGAGCTGACAATTGCAGCGATCCAAGCGTCCGGATAGGCGGACGTCAGATCACAGAGACGCTCGACCTTGCGCACTTGCACCTGTGGGTAAGCTAGAATTGCCTTACTTGCTCCAGCCTTCAGCACCATTTCCAATTCATTCAATGTGGCACATTTGAAACTGTCAATTCCAAGTTCGACCTGTCGTCGCGCGACCGCCTCACACTTGTGGGTCTTGACATGGGCTACCAAATTGTGGCCGCCACCCACCAGCTCGCAAACACTCCGGATATTGTAATCCATTTTGTCCTCGAAGAGCAGCATGGCCGGGGTTTCCAGAGCATCCGGGTCGACGACCCTGTAATCTTGAAAGGCTATCATTCTGTTTTTGTTAAAAGTCGATGTACTGGACCAAGCCCATTTTTTCGGCCGCTTCGAAAACGGCACCCGCGGCGGTGAGGTCCTGAATGGCGATTCCAGAGCTATCGAATACGGTAATCTGGTTATCGGAAATTCTGCCCGGTGCGTTCCCAAGAGTGACCAATCCAATGGCACAAATGTCATCGGCTGAGCTGATCGACCCGTCTTCGTATCCGTGCTGAAACTCACCAATAACGATTGATTGATCGGGGTAGTCCGCAAACAGGCTCGAGCGTTTCAGAATGTCGGTATCGAGTTCGTGTTTACCCCTGTCATCAGCTCCCATCGCTGAAATATGCGTCCCTTCCCCGATCCATTCATTCCGAACAAGGGGGGATTTCGATGGCGTGACCGTCACGACGATATCAGAGTTCCGTACGGCTTCTTCGGCGCTCGTAATTCTAATGTCAATTTCAACATCCTTCAACTGGTTCAATATCCAGTCGGCACGGGTTTGTGTTCGTGTGGAAATTTTGATTAACGAAAGAGATCTGACTTCTGCTAAAGCTCTTATTTCCTGTTCTGACTGATGGCCAGCACCGATAACACCCAACACCGAAGCATCAGAACGAGCCAGGTATGAGACTGCGATCGCATTGCCGGCTGCCGTCCGGTACCCGTTCAAAAAATTTGCGTTTATCAAGGCAGTTGGAAATCCTGTCTCGGAGTGAAGCAGCAAGATCGTTGATCCGTGGGCCGGCAAGCCTCTCTCGGAATTTCCGGCCCAGTAGGTGCCGCATTTAAAGCCGACCATCTCATTCTTGCGATCAACACCTGATTTGATTGCAAATGCTTCACCGTCATTAAGGCCTGTGCCAATGACTACATCAAATACTTGCGCGTTCTCCGTCGCGACGGCTTCGTATGCTGCGCGAACCGCGTCGAATGCCAGTTGACGGGTAATGATCGCGCGAACTGTTTCCTCCGAAATTACCGCAAGTTTTCCTGTCCCGCCGCCGTCGACCCGAATCGTTTTGTTGTCCAATCCATCCCCCCTTTTTCTTATTCTGAGCAATATAAAATAGTTAAAACGAACTTATGTGCCGCACGGGATCATGCATCTGATGGTCCCTTCTCAGACTTGGCTGCTTTTGACGTTTTGTACATTGTTTGGTAGGATGGGTCTGCGCACCTCTGTTCCCTGTCACAGAAACTTATGATCGAAGTATCCG
>SMXK01000035.1 GCA_004356265.1 Bacteroidota bacterium | reverse complement strand
GCGCATTGCGATACGTGAAATTGACCATGGTGATCACCCCTTTTCGCCTGGCGGCCATGACCATTCTTTTTGCATCGGCGGCGGATGTGGCCAGCGGTTTTTCACACAGTACATGTTTGCCCGCCTTGATGGCTGCGATACTCATTGGAGCATGCAATGGATCCGGCGTAACGATTGCTACGGCGTCGATCGACGGGTCTGCCAGCAGGTCATGGAAATCAGAAAAAACATGCTGAATTGAAAACTTGTCGGCAAATTCTGATACCCGTTCGGCATCCGTGTCACAACATGACCGGATTACACAACCACGAATCGTGGAAAAGGCTTCAGCATGGTTATTAGCCATCATACCAGAGCCAATAACACCTATTCGAATCATCTGAGATTAATCGCGCGCTACAAGACGGCTTTTTAAAGGGAGTAGAAAGATCGGTTATCCGAATAATATTTTTCGTTCAGATACTGACTTTGTCGAAAAATAATAGGGTTCTTATAATAAATTTGAAAATTACTATATCTCACCGGAGATTTCCCGGACCCACTGATTGTATTGATCGACTCCTGATAGTTTGGGACGACTCCGTCTAATGGTAGACCTGACTGTTTCTGTACAGGAAATTGACGGGTCCCCGAAGGTGTATGTAAAGTGCGATTCACTGTCAGATTGCCGACTAATCACTCGGCAATCTGGTTGCAGAACAATGAACAACCTTAGGAGGCGGCTCCACGAGCGTCGGCATCCATTCTTCCCGCAATCCTTACCATTTTATTTTCGATTCCCGCCGTATATATATCAGAAGAATTAAATTGAATGTTTGAGGTTGGACGATCGAGAAAAAGAGTCGGGAGAAAGAAATAGAAAACGTTGCAGAAAACGGAATTCCTGTCGATTCATCGAAGCCGTTGTTAACAGAAGATGATCTTGTCGATCTGACAAAGAAAAAGGGCTTGTTGGCTCTGCTGAGGTTAAAGGGTGTCTCGAAGAAGAGGGTTCGCGAAACGCTCAGTTATGTAACAGAACTGGAGCGGCTACAAATTGAACTGGTCCAGCTTCAGCGCACCGTGCAACTTGAGGGTCGCAGAATTGCAATTTTGTTTGAGGGCCGTGATGCGGCTGGAAAAGGCGGTACCATCCGGCGATTCATCGAACATATGAATCCTCGTGCCTTCAGTGTTGTCGCGCTCAATAAGCCAACGGAGATTGAACAGGGTCAGTGGTATTTTCAGCGATACATAGCTCAGCTTCCCAATCCCGGGGAGATTCGATTCTTTGACCGGTCTTGGTATAATCGTGCTGTAGTTGAGCCTGTCATGGGGTTTTGCACCGAAGATCAATATCGGCAGTATATGCAGCAGGTTCCTGAATTTGAGGATATGTTGTATGAGGATGGGATAGAGCTGATAAAATTCTGGTTTTCTATTTCGAAAGAAGAGCAGGAAGAACGCTTTAATTCTCGTCTTGCAAATCCTCTCAAACAGTGGAAAATCAGTCCTGTCGACGAAAAGGCACAGGAGCGCTGGGATCTATACACTAAATACAAGGACGCGATGTTCAGCGGTAGCCATACTACGTTGTCTCCGTGGATCATCGTGAATGCCGACAACAAAAAGCAGGCGAGACTCGAAACTATCCGGTACGTCCTGAACCGTCTGAAATATGCGGGCAAAGGGAAAAGCGACACGTCTCTATCACCAGATCCAGACATTATCCACCGATTCCACCGCTCAGACAAGCGTGGTAAATAGGGTGTTATTGACAATCTCCCGATAAATCGTCGAGGATATAATTCTTGTGACTGAAAATGGCTCAGAGGTGTTGACGGCGACACTCCCGCGAACGGCGGAAGAACTGGAGAGGACGGTTCGCTAGTGCTAGTCCCCACATACGTTCTGGGATGGAATTCAATCCAGACTTGAATACGACGGATACGTGTCGCCGACTTTCGATTTCAACCCGATAGAACCCCCTATCAATTATGAATGTACTAACCATCGAAGGCCTCACGAAGAGTTATGGCGTCAAGCCGCTTCTGGAGCATGTCACGTTCGGACTCGCGGACGATGAAAAGATGGGCCTGATAGGGGCAAATGGATCGGGCAAAACGACGCTTATGCGCATCATCGCGGGGCTTGAAAAAGCAGACTCCGGTCGTATGGTAATCCCCAAGGGATCGCGGGTAGCTTTTTTACCTCAAAATCCTGTTTTCGAAAAGGGTCAGTCAGTTCTTGACGCGGTGTTTGACCAGGGAGACCCGACCTTGCGTCTACTTCATGACTATGAAGAAGCATCTCTTGCGCTGGAGCGCGCCGTAGATGTTGACGAAGATCTGCTCGAGCGTGTCTCAGAATTGAGTCATCAATTGGATGTGACCGGTGGTTGGGATCGGGAAGCGAATGCACACGCCATTCTGGACCGGCTTGGGCTAATAGATACAGACGCGGATGTAAGCACACTTTCAGGGGGCCAACGAAAGCGGGTAGCGTTGGCTCGCGCCTTGCTGCTTCAGCCTGAATTACTCCTGCTCGACGAACCCACAAACCATCTCGACACCGAAACGATTGTTTGGCTTGAGAAATACCTGGCTCGTTATTCGGGAGCGCTTCTGCTGGTCACACATGACCGGTATTTCCTGGACCGGGTGACCAACCGGATGCTTGAGGTTTTGCCCGGTGGTGTATTGAAATACGACGGCAATTACACCCGGTACCTCGAGCTGAAGGAAGAGCAGGAAAAACTTGCAGAAGCCACCGAGAGAACTCGGCAGAATTTGGCCCGGCGGGAATTGGCGTGGCTTCGGCGCGGCGCTAAGGCCCGAACTACGAAAGCGAAATATCGGGTAGAAAGAGCACAGGCGTTACAAGAAGGCGGACGGTCTGGACCTGAAGCACCTGTTGAATTTGCGGCCGCATCGACCCGTTTGGGAAAAAAGGTAATCGAGATTCATAATGTGTCGAAATCATACGAAGATCTGGTGCTGTTAGACAGATTTTCTCGTCTCCTGACCCGTGATGATCGAATAGGAATCATTGGTGCAAACGGGACCGGTAAGACGACGTTATTAGAAATGATTGTCGGGAATGTGGCTCCAGATTCAGGGTCGATCGATATCGGACCCACTGTGGTGATTGGATATTTTGACCAGGAAGGCCGGCGGCTAAATGATTCGTTACGTGTTATCGATACTGTGACCGAAGTTGCAGAGTTCGTGAAAACCGCCGACGGGACGCTGATTTCTGCCAGCCGGATGCTGGAGCGATTTCTATTTGCACCCGCGGTTCAATACACACCGGTTGCCAATTTATCGGGAGGCGAACGTCGCCGTTTACACCTGCTACTCGTATTAATGGGAGCGCCCAACGTGCTCCTTCTCGATGAACCGACAAACGATCTGGATATAGCAACGCTCTCAGCTCTTGAGGACTATCTGGATACATTCGCAGGTGTACTCATCGTTGTCTCACACGACCGATGGTTCTTAGACCGGACAATAGACTCAATTTTATGTTTCGAAGGCGATGGAGTGATCCAGCCGTTTCCCGGAGACTACAGTGCTTATCTCGAAGCGCGTGACCGCGTAAAATCTGAGCAGGGTGGATCGGGTCCGACACAGGCAGTGGGAGCTGCGATTGACGCCGACTCGAATAACACCTCGCGGAAAAAATCGAAACAGAAATCCAGTACGCGCTCGAAGTCCGCAAAACTTTCGTTCAAAGAAAAGACGGAGCTTGCAGAAACGGAGATTCGAATTGAGGATACTGAAACGCGAATTGCAGAGATTGAACAAGAAATGACTGCAGATCCCGAAAATTTCGAATCGGTCGCGTTACTGTCAGAAAAATTAGGAGAGTTGACGGCTAATCTTGAGCACGATGTCGAGAGGTGGGCGGAGCTGGCAGAGAGAGCTTAGCACTGTCCGTTCCCTCCAACAGACTAGCCCGCCTTCATTGCTGTTTTCGCCGTATTCTGAACCACTTGTGTAACCTTATCAATAGTCTGGTTGTGATTACAAAACGTATTTCGACTGATCGAATTCTCGCAAATCTACAGGCCAAAGTTGCACAGCGAATCCCGATCATGATTTCTTCAGCCGGGAATGGACTGGTGGCCAAATTGCAGGAAAAATGCGGTTCCGACTGCATCAATACGTTCTCAGGAGCTCGCCTGCGGGCGAACGGTATGGGCACGATGTCGATGATGTGGCCCATTCTCGACTCCAACCGGCAAACACTAGATTATACGCGCGAAGATATCATGCCGGCACTCCATGGAAAAGCGTTTGTTTGCGCTTGCCTGAACGCGAACGATCCTCTGAAAGATATGCGGATGGTCCTTCAGGAATGCAAGGATATGGGCGTGCAGTCTGTCTCGAATATCGGTCCGTCCATTTCATATGTGGATCACGACTCTGAGATTTTCAAAGTGTTGACTTCTGCAGGGATTACGATTAAGAACGAGATCGAGATGCTGAAGCTCGCGCGGGAAGAAATGGATATGGTCGCTATCGGGTTGGCGTTTACGCTCGAAGATTCTATCGCGATTTGCGAACAGGCAAAACCCCATGTTTTTTGCTATCACGCCGGAACGACCAAAGGTGGATTAAAAGGATATGACAGTGGTATGACCATCGAAGAAACGGCTGAGCAAACCGAATATGCGTATCAAAAGTGTCGTGAGGTTCATCCTGACGTGATTCTGATCGCCCACGGGGCAGCGATGGAAAGCCCTGCAGACGCTCAGTATATGCTGGACCACACCTCCGGTCACGGGTTTTGGACGGGATCGTCCACCGAACGAATTCCGATAGAACGCGCTGTTACCGACGCCGTAACAAAATTTGCTTCTATCCGATTTTCGAAGTAGACCGGGAATCCATCCATGTTGGAAAGGAATACGATGACAACAATAGCGATTCTCGCCACGCTGGATACAAAAGCTGCAGAAGCCAATTTCATGCGTCACGAGATCGAAAAGCTTGGGGGGAAGGCGATCCTTATTGATCTCGGCGTTGTCGGAGATTCGCCTATCAAGGCGGATGTGTCGCAGACTGAAATCATCGAAGCTGGAGGTGGAACACTGGCCGAATTACGCGATCACGCAAGCCGGTCGAAAGCGAGTCCGTTCGTGATTGCCGGTGCGACGAAAATAGTGTC
>SMXK01000034.1 GCA_004356265.1 Bacteroidota bacterium | reverse complement strand
ATACGTTCCGCGCTATTGAAGAAAATCCAGCTTCAATCAATTTTGCAACATTCGTCGGCCACGGCTCGATTCGGGCACTGGTTATCGGCGAAGACGATCGGCCACCCACGGAAGACGAACTCGACCGAATGCGCAGTGAAGTCGACAGGGCGATGCAGCAGGGCGCGTTCGGTTTGTCATCCGGTCTAATTTATCCGCCCGGCCGATTCGCGACGACAGAGGAAGTCATCGAGTTGGCCAAAGTTGCGGCCCACTATGACGGCATCTACATCAGTCATATGCGCCAGGAAGGCCTCGACATATTAAAAAGTGTAGCGGAGACGATTCGCATTGGTGAAGAAGGTGGCCTGCCGACGCAAATTACACATCACAAGATAGTCGGTGCGCCAATGTGGGGTAAATCCGTTGAGACACTCGCGATGGTTGATGCTGCACTGGCACGCGGTGTCGATGTATCGATCGATCAGTATCCATACACAGCATCCTCGACCAGCCTGACCATTCTTTTTCCAGGCTGGAGCCTTGATGGTGGTCGCGAAGCTCTGCTTGCCCGACTCTCTGATCCACAAGAGCGACAACGAGTGAAAGACGCAGTTGTCTACAACATTGAGACCGACCGCGGTGGTAATGACCCGGCAAATGTTGTGCTGTCAAATTGTCCACACGACAAAACGATCAACGGCAGGAACCTGTCAGAGATCCTGCGCCTGCAGGAGCGATCCGTCAGCAAGGAAAACGCAGCCGATCTGCTGATGGAACTGGTAGAGGCCGGCAATTGCAGCGCAGTCTTTCATGCCATCAATGAAGAGGACGTGAAACGGATAATGCGGCATCCGGTGACGATGACCGCATCAGATGGTGGTGTAGAAGGTCCTTCTGAAAGAGTCCCGCACCCGAGAAACTATGGAACATTTTCTCGCTTGCTTGGGTTTTACGTGCGCGAGCAGAATGTGCTGCCATTCCATACCGCTATTCACAAGATCTCCATGCTGCCGGCGGATCGAATCGGGCTAAATGACAGGGGTAGAATCGAAGTCGGTGCAATTGCTGACATCGCGGTGCTCGATCCTGCAACGATCATCGACAAAGCGACGTTCGAGGACCCGCATCAATACGCTGAGGGTGCACATCACGCTTTTGTATCGGGAGAGGCAGTGCTTTTGAACAGCGAGATGACCGGGGCAAGACCCGGGAACGTGCTCAGGTCCACCGACTACAGGAAGTGAAGTTAGCGCAACCATTCTATTTGCAAGATGACGTTGTCGACATCGCACGGGAGCTTTTGGGTAAGGTGGTTTGCACGCGAATCGATGGCAAGCTGACCACAGCACGGATCACCGAGACAGAGGCCTACGCCGGCATTACCGATAAGGCGAGCCATGCCTACGGTGATAGAAGAACCAAACGAACCGAGCCGATTTACGGCACGGGTGGAACCGCATATGTCTACCTGTGCTATGGAATTCATCATCTGTTTAACGTCGTGACGAATAGGGCCGGCGTACCGCATGCCATCTTGATTCGTGCGGGAAAACCGCTGACCGGCACGCCGAAAATGCTCGACCGTCGCAACAAAGCAGGTGTAGACAGGAATCTGCTCGGTGGCCCTGGCTCATTCGCGCGGGCACTTGGCATAAGGACCAGCGATTCCGGTGCGAGCCTGTCAGGTAAGCGCATCTGGATAGAAGACCACGGCGGTGAGATTGCCGACACCGGCATTATTGCTGGCCCACGTGTCGGTATCGGCTATGCGGAAGAAGACGCGAAGAGACCGTACCGGTTCATATTGAAGTCATCCGCATGATGGTGTGGAACCAATGCGGAAAGTCTTGCTCGAAAAGAAGATGAAGATCTTCGTCGCAATAGTGCTACTAACAACGGCCACCGCCTACGCTGATGGAACACTGACCGGCAACCAGAGAATCGCCAGTGACATCCTGAGCTATGACCTCCAGTATCGTGTCTATCTACCGGAGGGCTACGAATCACATATAGGCCTGGCAGTTCTCTACGTAGTTGACGGCCAGTCCTATATAAAACAAGGAAGAGTGCCGCGTGTACTGAACCGGCTAATAGATTCCGGAAAAATCGAACCCGTCGTCGTCGTTTTTGTTGATGCGCGTAATCCCGACAAGCTGAGTAGTAATCGTCGCAACGCCCAGTTTTTTTGCAACAGGGATTACTTTGAATTCTATCGTGATGAACTGATCCCGGAGATTGAAAACCAATACCCGGTTGCACGAAATCGTGAAAAGCGCTCCGTACTGGGACTGTCATTCGGTGGCCTGAACTCGGCATGCTTCGGCTTATTTGGATTCGATACGTTTTCCGGTATTGGAATGCAATCACCAGCATACCACCCGGTGCCAAAATTGCTGGCGGCGTACGAGGATATGCCGCTTCTGCCGCTAAGGATTTTTTTAAGTACAGGAAAACCGAATGACAACACGCGAGCGACACGGAAGTTGAGAGATGTACTTAAGAGTAAAGGCTATCCGATGGAGTACATAGAAGTTCGCAAAGGGCACAACTGGAGCAACTGGAAACCGCTAATCGATGACGTCCTGAGTTTCTTCTATGAAGTAAAAGCCGAGACTTGTTAATCTCCCTCACTGACAAACATTCGCAATGAATCCGTAGGAGCCCGTCCAGCGGGCGAGTTTGCTATTCTCGGCCGTAGGCACTAAATATCAATCTACGCCGATCACCAGCATGCTTGTTCGTCATTGCAGACGAATCGCCCGTGCCGATAGACGGATAATCACGAGGATCCAGAGAGTGTATCTATCGTACGGCGGGCTCCTACAATTATTTTCTGCTATTCGGGATGCCTGACCACCAACAAAGAGCGCAGCCCCATGACAAACACAACCACCCGCCGCAACTTCCTCGCATCAGTGTCCTTGCTGGGGCTTTACGGTCTGGCTCCCGGCCGCTCGTTCGCCCAGGAACAAATGCCCACTCGCCGGATTCCGGGCACTAACGAGTCACTCCCGATCATCGGCCTCGGATCAAGCAAGCCGGTATCGCAGATTGCCGAAAGAGGCACGGACCACGTCACCGAAGTACTGAGAACGCTCGTTGCCAACGGCGGCAGTGTGGTGGACACCTGGCCAAGAAACGCGGCCAACGATGAAGCCTTCGGTAGGGTAATTAACGAACCAGACTTACATGAAGCCCTGTTTATAACCAGCAAGATCGATCAGACTGGCAAGGACGCGGGCATCAAGCAGTTTCACGAGACGCAGCGCTTGTATCAGAGAGAGACTTTGGATCTGGTGCAGGTTTTCAGCCTCACTGACCTTGATACACAGTGGCCGAATCTCAAGGACTGGCAAGCATCAGGTCAGGCACGTTACATCGGCGTGACCGTATCGAACGACCGCCTCTATGAGCAGCTTGAGAGTTTTCTAAAACGAGAAAAGCCGGACTTCGTACAAATCAATTACTCGATCACCGAGCGTGGCGCGGAAGCTCGCATGCTGCCGATGTTCCAGGATAAAGGAGTAGCGGTACTCATAAACCGACCATTCATGAACGGCGATTATTTTAACAAGCTAGGGCAACGTCCTGTACCCGAATGGGCCGCCGATTTCGGCTGCGACACCTGGGCACAGTTTTCTCTCAAGTACATCCTTCCCAACCCTGCCGTCACCTGTGTTCTTACTGAAACCAGCAATCCTGCCCACATGGCAGAAAATGCCCAGGCAGCCTTCGGCCGCATGCCGAGTGATGCCGAAAGGAAACGGATGGCTGCGGTTATCGATCAGGTGTGAAAGCGAGCTCCGAAAGTCTGCAACCCAGGTGACCTAGTCGCCTTCGGCTGCTGGCAGCACCTCATCAAGCATTGTAACCAACTCATTGCGGCTAAAGCCGAACGAGTGGCCATTGCTATTCACTTCAACTAGGTTTTTAAGAATATCGCGGATCATCGCCTCAACATGGCGTTGGTCAGTCACTGCAAGATACCGTTCGTTAGGATGCTCAGAAGAGAGGGCGTGTAATACCGCATCGGCAACTGCATCCGGCTCTGGATATTGATAGTTGGTGTCACCAGTACAGACGGCTGCAAGTTCTTTGGCCAGCTCCGGAAGGAGAGAGCCCGTCGGGTCATAGCCCTTTTCCCTGCGTCGTTTGCACATCGATTCGACGCCTTTGGAATTGTAAGGTCCCGGTTCGACAACACTGACGCGAACGCCAACGGTTCCCATCTCAAACGCCAATGAATCAGTAAACGATTCGAGGGCATGTTTGCTCATACTGTAGACGCCATAAGTCGGCGGTGAGGTTATTCCGGCCATCGAACTAATATTGCTGATGCGGCCCTTTGAATCGACAATCATAGGCGCGAAGGCCTTGACGATTCGGTACGGCCCATAAACATTGACGTCAAACACGAAGTCGAGTTCGGACTCGTCAGTCTCAGCCAATAACCCCATCACCCCGACACCGGCATTGTTGACGATGCCATACAAACCGAGCCTGCCAGAACTGATCGTTTCGACTGCTGCGTCGATATCGGCCTGAATTGTCACATCCAGACGAACACCCTGAATATTCTCGATCGCACTTAGTGCCTCGATATCCTTAACTTTTCTGGCGCCGGCATAGACAAAATAACCCTCAGACGCCAGCCTCTCAGCGATATTTCGCCCGATGCCCGTGCTGGCCCCGGTGACGAGTACGGCCTTCTGAGCCGGAGACTCCGCAGCAATCGCGGAGGATATGAATAGTTGCAGGACTAACAGAAAAAAAGCGCCAATATACAAACGAACTGTCGATCTGGAATTCATGAATTACACCAAAGTGCACTGTTACAGAGAGGTTTACGGTAATGGCAGCCAGGCACATTTTCTTGAAGAAAAGCTGCGGAAAAGATGCGGATACGGCATCAAAAGCGGGTAGAATTCGCAGCTCGGCACAAAGCGCCCGTAGCTCAGCTGGATAGAGTACTTGGCTTCGAACCAAGTGGTCGGCGGTTCGAATCCGTCCGGGCGCGCCATATAAAACAAAGGGTTACCTTATTTCTGGGGTAACCCTTTGGTCTTTGGGTAGCACTGTGGGTAGCAATTCACGCTAAATCTGCGCTAAAACGTGCTTTCAAATGGGCAGACCACTCACTGCCAAAACTGACAAAACCCCAATGTCTGCTTTCTTCCTCCAGACATTTGGAATAGCCGACTATTTCGTGTCCGATGCGTAACCGCGCTCGCACCAATAGGCAACCTTGACGCGAGGCAAAGTGAGAATAAGGTCTCGCACGAGTGAACAATTCGTTTCGTTGTAATCAGCGCCGTCAGACGAATGATCATTCAATGCGACTATCAGGCTGGCGGCAATTCCCACTCGTTCATGTTTTGGCGGTGATTCGGGTCAACCATCCCATCATAGTAGCCATGCTTAATCCAAAGCTTGGCGTCGTGAATTCCTACCGCCTTCAGTTTTTGCTCCATGACACGCTTGAATTGCCGTGCTGTCCACTCAGAATAATACCCATTTGACTGGACAATACCGCCCGCGTCAGTAAATACCGCCCAATATTCAATCCAGTCGTGATCAGACTGTGTCATCTGTGGAGCCCTTGTCTGACAGGGATTATAGCGACATGGGCCGTCCCTGCCCTACTGTCCGGAGCGATCAGGAGGTGGCTCGGCATGCCTGAGACACAACCCAAATGGACGGTCACGATAGGCGCCGATGCAAGCGAGCTGACGTCGTTACTTGATTGTATTTTTGACCGCCTTAATGAACTTGGCGAACTTCCGCCCGGCGGCGTTCCCGATAGCTTTAAGGACATCGTCACGCTCGAGACTTATCACGGTGCCGCAGGTGCAGGTGAACTCGTCATGCGACTTAATCCAACCGACAGTTTTCTCCGATTTGCGTCCGCAGTTTTCGCAGGGAATTTCGACTGAAATGTCGTCGACTAATTTATTCATGCGATGTCTCCGATGATGTGTTTGGTAGCCAGAATCGTAGCACCACTTGGGATGCGTTTATCCGTTCGCATTGAAAAACGGATTACCAGGTCCCCCGGGCTCCGTGCGGAACCCTCTCCGATGCCCGCGCTAAGGCAGTTGTCCTCGGTTCATAGTCCGCTCCGGTCTGCGGACCGCGTGGGAACAGAAGGAAGCTCAAGGTATCCGAACTACCAGGTTTAATGACCTCAGATCT
>SMXK01000033.1 GCA_004356265.1 Bacteroidota bacterium | reverse complement strand
GTTTAAGAAAATCATCTGCTCTGTCATCGTCGTTGGAGTTTTTGCCGCCGCGGCTCTCTCCCGCTACCAGTCAGCAATAGCTCAGGACGAAGTCAGGCAAGAGGATGTGACAACAATCGAGGGCATCATGAAGGCCTATTACGAAGTTGTCTCAGGCCCCGCGGGCGTCGAGAGGGAGGTCGCGCGAGACCGTTCTCTGCATCATCCTGATGCCCAGATTGTGATTGTTCGTGATGGTCCGAACGGGAAACCTGAGGCATCCGTCATAACGTTGGCTGATTTTCACGGTCCTCCCGGCCCGGCCCCCAATCCGTTTTATGAATACGAAATTTATCGCGAGGTCAGGCGCCATGGCAGTAATGTGCATGTGTGGAGCACGTACGAGTGGAGGAGCGAAGAGAACGGCCCTTCGCGGGGTCGCGGCATCAACAGTATTCAGATGTTCTTCGATGGTTCGAGATACTGGATAACGGAATGGATGTACGATGGACGATCTGGCGCCCCCGAGGTCGAGGAGGCTTATTTACCCGAGTCACGGTGGGCTAAATAGTCGCAGGACTGTTCTGGGAAACACATCGAATCCTCGATTCTCTCATGCGGATTATTATTAAACCGGGTGATCTTCGGCTGCCGTTGGACCCGTCCCTTAGTTTTGGACGCAACGCAGAACTGGTTGTGGAAGTCGGATTTGGCGACGGCCGGTATCTTTCACACCTGGCTGCAGAATTTTCGGATGCTAACCTGCTCGGCGTCGATGTGTCCTTGGGTTCGGTCTGGAGGGCGTATAGACGCATGCTCAGAGAAAACATTTCGAATGTGCGGTTATTCAGAGGTGACGCCCGATTTGTGGTTCGTGACCTTGTGGCCCCCGGCACCCTGTCTCGGATTTATGTCAACTTTCCAGATCCGTGGCCGCGAAAGAAGCACCTGAAACACCGGCTTCTTCAGGCACCTTTTTTTGAGTTATTGTCGACACGGTTGAAAGAGCGTGGATCTCTTCTTCTCACAACCGATCACCAGGAATATTACCAGTTCGCGCTGGACGAGGCCGCGTCCACAAGCCTGTATTCGGTAACCGAATCGGATCCACCCCCGGCCACCCTCACAACCAAATATGCTGAGAAGTGGCGGGAGATGAAAAAAGACATCTTCCACGCGCGGTTTGAAAAAATATCTGAGGCCGCTCCGCACCCGGCGATTATTAAGAAAACTGATATGCACCACTCTATTTTAGAAGGAGATCTTTCCGCGGTTACAACTTTTGAAAAGCAAATTCATGCATTTCCGGGCGGCCATTCGATCATTCTAGAGGGCTTTCGCGATCTGAATAATGAAAGTTTGATTTTCAAGGTCCGCGTCGAAGAACCGGATCTTGTCCAGGAAATATTAATTCAGGCCTGGCAGAAGCCTGATGGCGTATTCGTGAGTCTGCAGCCTTTTGGCGATCCGCTTGCCACGAGAGGCGTCAAGGAGTCGGTGCACGCTGTGACCGATTTCCTGGCCTCGAAAGGACTGGTAGTAAAACAACGCTGGATCTGATCCGGCTTTTCGACTACCGTTTCCGGGATCGATTTTTACGCCACAAGCTGAAGGCTTGCGGCATAACCCCACTGGAATCGACTGATTCCGCCGTACCGTTGTTGGAAGAGCTCGTTTGTCCGTTGGACGGCGCATCGAACATGACGGCTGCGACGTGAGACAGCGCTTCTTCAAGTACTGACGAGAATTGTTTTTCAACCATTTCGTCCGGATTGAAGTGGTCGTTTACAAAGTGGGTCGAAAAATTCCCGGATTGAAATAAATGATGTTCCATCGTCATGCGACAGAATGAAATGGTGGTGGGTACACCAGCGATATCATATTCGTTCAGCGCCCGAATCATCCGTGAAATAGCCTCTGTTCGGGAGCTTCCCCACGTACTCAATTTAGAAATCATGGGGTCGTAATGAATCGATACCTCGTCTCCCTCCTCCACGCCAGCGTCCACCCGCACGCCGAATCCATCCGGGGCGCGATGGCGGAGTAATTTACCCGGGTTTGGTAAAAAGTCGGTCAGCGGGTCCTCTGCATAGACCCGGCACTCAATCGAATGCCCGTTGCGCAAAATGTCGTCCTGTGACCAGGGTAATTTCTGTCCTTCAGCAATTCGAATTTGTGCAGCCACCATATCTATCCCCGTAATCCACTCCGTTACAGGGTGTTCAACCTGCAATCGAGTGTTCATTTCCATGAAATAGAAATTGTGGTCGGCGTCGAGCAGGAACTCAACCGTTCCGGCGCCCACGTATGAGCACGATCGAGCTGCTTCGATCGAAGCCTCCCCCATTTCGGTTCGTACATCCTCTGTCAGCACGACGGACGGCGCTTCTTCGATTACTTTCTGATGCCGCCGCTGAATAGAACACTCTCGTTCGAAAAGATGGACAATGTTGCCGTATTTGTCCGCCATTATCTGAAATTCGATGTGACGCGGCTCTACTATATATTTCTCGATGAAGACCCGGTCGTCCCCGAACGCGCTCAGCGCTTCTCCTCGGGATGATTCGAATGCCGACGAGAAATCATCCTTTTTGTATACGATCCGCATTCCTTTTCCACCACCACCCGCCGCCGCTTTGATCAATACAGGGTAGCCGATTTGTTCTGATTCTTCAAGGCCTTCTTCGATAGACGCAACCGGGCCGATGGTACCGGGCGCCATCGGCACATTGGCCTTTTGCATCATGGCTCGAGCAGCAGTTTTGTCACCCATCTGAGAGATGGTCTCTGGATCGGGCCCGATGAAGATCAATCCCGAATCTAAACACGCCTGCGAAAAGGCCGCATTCTCCGACAAGAACCCGTATCCAGGATGAATTGCGTCTGCACTACAATCCAAAGCGGTCTGAATGATTCGATCTATCACCAAGTAGGATTCAGACGAAGGAGCCGGTCCGATCTCGTAGGCCTCGTCGGCCATCCGAACGTGCAAGGCCGCTCTGTCCGGTTCACTGAATACGGCTACGGTTTGAATGCCCATTTCTGAACAGGAACGCATGATTCGAACTGCAATTTCGCCCCGATTCGCGATCAGTATTTTACGAATTTTGCGCAGTGCTGACATAAACTCCGGTTTAGAAAATGGCACGAAATCTGTGGTGGTCCAGACTGAATCTGTGCTGGTCCAGTCTATCAAATGCACAGATTGCAGTACCTTGAGTTACCCGATTCGGTTCGGGACTCCGATCCATCTATAATATGAAAAGATAAGCGGGTCCGTTCTCATGTCCGGAGAGAAAGATTTTTACAAGGTGTTGGGCGTCTCAGAAGACGTAAATCAGGAAGAGATCAAAACGGTCTACCGGAAACTTGCCCGTGAATTTCACCCGGACCAGAACAAGGATAAACCTGGAGCAGAAGAACGGTTCAAGGAGATTTCTGAGGCGTATTCCGTTCTTTCGGACGACAATAAGCGCAAGGATTACGACAATATGCGTCTTAATCCGTTCTTTTCTCAGGGCGGTGGCCCGCGACCAGGTGCATCGGGTTTTGCTGGCGGTGATCCGTTTTCAGCAGGACGCTCGGGCGGCAGGTTGTATCGGACGCCAGACGGCACGTATGTTCGGATGGACTCTAACCAGGGCGCTAGAGGCGGAATGCCTGATAGTGATGGGGGCTTGAGTGATTTGTTTTCCTCTTTTTTTTCAAGCCAACAGCCCCCTCCCAGGCCGACAACATCGAGAAAACCGTCCTCGCTCGATGAACATAAAACAGTCGGTATTTCGTTTCGCCGCATGTTAGCTGGAGGAAAAATCGAATTTTCCCATCATGGCGAAAAAATCCGCATCCCGATCCCAAAGGGAATCGAAGACGGATTCAAAATCCGGATAAAAGGGAAAGGGAAACGGGCAGCAAATGGCCGGCGTGGTAATTTATACGTCACCGTTTCCGTAGAAAAAGTTGAAGGCATCTGGCGTGAGGGAAATGATTTGCATACCGAAGCCACTGTTGGGATGTTTGAGGCCGTTTTTGGAAGTGAGGGCAAAATTAAAATGCCGCTTGGCCAGCAGATCAAAGTTAAAATTCCCGCCGGTGTGCAGCCCGGTGAAATACTCAGGGTCAAGGGGAAAGGGATCGAGTCAGAAACCGGTACCGGAAATCTATTTGTACACGTCCGTGTTCAGATTCCTCAGAAACTTTCAGCCAAGCAGAAAGCAGTACTCAGCGATGCCTCCCGGAAAGCGAGACTGAAGTAAGCCTTGACGCTGCAACAGCCGATAGGCCCACACCGCGATCATTTCCGGGACATATCGTACTTCTTCCGGTCGTGAACGTTCAGGAAACGTTTTCGCATCCTGATCGCCTTCGGCGTGATTTCAATCAGTTCGTCTTCACGGATGAATTCGATGGCTTCTTCCAGAGAAAAACGCCTCGGCGGAATTAACTTTTCGAATGAATCGGCTGCAGCCGCCCGCATATTCGTCTGTTTTTTCTCCTTGGTGATATTTACGTCAAGGTCAGCGTCTCGACTGTTTTCGCCAACGAGCATTCCGCTATACACAATCTCAGTCGGGCCGACGAACAATTCACCACGCTCCTGTAGATTCACGATCGAGAAACCTGTGACTTTACCCTGCCGATCTGCTACGAGGGCTCCACTCGCTCGATGGGCAATCGCACCCGCCCATGGTTTGTACTTGTCGAAAATGTGCGTCAGAATTCCTGTTCCTTTCGTGTCGGTCAGAAATTCGGTACGGTAACCGATCAAGCCGCGGCTGGGAATCTCGAACTCCAGACGTACACGACCCGAGCCATGATTGATCATCTTCGTCATGATGCCCTTGCGAGTTCCAAGTTTCTGGACCACAGTCCCCATATAATCTTCAGCCACATCAATCAGAGCAATCTCGTACGGTTCGTGCCGTTTCCCGTCGATTTCTCGGGTCAAAACACGGGGCATCCCAACCGCCAGTTCGTAGTTCTCCCGTCTCATCTGTTCGATCAGAATCGCCATTTGAAGCTCTCCACGCCCGAATACAAGGAAACTGTCCGCCGAATCTGTTTCTTCGATTTTCATCGACAGATTGGTCTCTGCCTCCCTCATCAGGCGATCCCTGAGGTGTCGGGAAGTGACATATTTACCGTCCCGACCACTCAGAGGCGAATCGTTAATCCTGAATTCCATGGACATGGTCGGCTCATCGATATGTAGAGGATCGAGTGCAACCGGGTTTTCGAAGTCGGACAGACTCTCCCCGAGGCCGACACCCGCCACACCGCCTACCGCAATAATATTTCCTGGGCCAACAGAGTCAATTTCCTGTCTCGAAAGGCCTTCATAATCAAATAACGCCGTAATGGTCGCTGCCGTAAACGATCCATCGCGGTGGCAAATCTGAACACGATCCCGCAGATTCATCGTACCGTTCACCACCCGACCAATTGCGAGGGGACCGAGATAAGAATCAGGCTGGACGTTGGTGATCATCATCTGAAGCGTAGCATCCGGGTCTCCGGACGGCGCCGGAACAGCCTCTAGAATGGAGTCAAACAACGGCGTCAGGTCGTCCATCTTGTCGTCCGGATCCAATCCGCATATTCCGTCTCTCGCAACGGCGTACAGTACGGGGAAATTTATCTGCTCTTCGTTTGCGTCAAGGTCGATGAACAGGTCGTATACCTCGTTCAAAACTTCTTTGGGGCGTGCGTCAGAGCGATCTATTTTGTTAATCACCACGATCGCCGGCAGATCCAACTCGAGTGCTTTTGAAAGTACATACCGGGTTTGCGGAAGCGGCCCTTCCGCAGCATCTACCAGCAACATGATACCGTCGACCATGCGCAATGTGCGTTCCACTTCCCCACCAAAATCAGCGTGACCCGGAGTATCGACGATATTGATCTTTACATCCCCGTATGTCACAGCGGTATTTTTGGCCATGATCGTGATACCTTTCTCCCGCTCGAGATCCATAGAGTCCATGACTCGTTCCTGGACATTCTCGTTATCGCGAAAAATGCCGCTTTGCCAGAGCATGGAGTCCACAAGTGTGGTTTTCCCATGGTCAACGTGGGCTACAATGGCGATATTTCTTATTGGTAGTTCTGACATGTCTCTGATTTTATTGGGAGGCCGTGCAACGCCTCAGCGGTCAGAGGGATGCCAATTATTGAAAAATCAATAATTGTTACTGATTCCTTATAGAATTGTACCGGACGGATGTTTTAGATTGTTATTCCCTTTCACTCTTCGCGGTAAAACTTCATGGATCAGAATATTTTAGATCAACAATATTTCGGACTGATCGGGTCTGACTGGGCTATAATGATTGGTGTTTGGCTTCTTTCGTCACTCATTCTGATGGCTGTCAAACGTGTGTTGATCAGTCGTCTGGCAGCCAAGGCGGCGAAAACGGAAAACAAAATTGACGATATCGGTGCAGAGGTTTTAGGCGCTACGCGGACATTTTTCATTCTGATTATGTCAGCCTATGCAGCCGTTGAGATTGTGAGTGGCGGTTCGCCGGCATTCGATACGATCCGGAGATTGGCATTTATCGGCCTGTTACTTCAGGTCGGGTTCTGGGTGAACGCTCTGATAGATTCATTGGCGAAATGGTATACAACACGGGGACAGGATGAAGGCGCCAGCACTCAGAAGACGGCTGTGAAAGCGTTCGGGATGGTTGGTCGGCTCGTAGCCTGGTCGATTCTGGTTTTGTTGTTGCTTGAAAATTTCGGTGTCGATGTGACGGCATTGATTGCAGGCCTCGGTATCGGAGGATTGGCTGTGGCACTGGCTATTCGTCCGATCCTGGAAGATATTTTTGCCTACTTCTCCATTATTGTCGATAAACCATTTGAAAATGGCGATTACGTTGTGGCGGGATCTTTCTCGGGTACGGTCCAGCATGTGGGCATCAAAACAACGCGATTTACCAGTGGAAGTGGAGAAGAGATAATCTTCCCCAACTCAGATTTACTATCCAGCCGCCTTCGGAACTATAAAAAAATGAAAGAACGTCGGGCGGACTATTCGGTGGGTGTGACCTACGATACTCCGCAGGAAAAACTGGAGAAACTCGCCGGTCAAATTCGGGAGATCATCGAGGCGGAAGAAGACGTTCGGTTTGATCGCGGCCACCTGACGGATTTTGGTGATTCTGCCATCATTTTCCAGTTCGTTTATTACATGCAGAATCCGGCTTTTGCGTTTTATCGGGACACGCAGGAACGGATAAATTTAAAAACCATGGGACTCTTTCAGCGAGAAGGTATCGAATTCGCATTCCCAACCCAGACCCTTCATATCGAGTCGATACCGGCTTCGTTATCGGGGTCTAACTCCGAAGGGCGAGCCGAATAAGTTCTTCGGCTGTCGAGACGTCAGGATGTTTGTTCAGTACTGATGTAAGTGTCTTGTCGGCTGCATTTCGAGACATACCTAATGCTTCAAGGGCTGCCACGGCGTCGGCACGAGCGCTGGAAAAGGCATCCTGCTGAGAAGACACTCCAGCGTCCTCGTCTCCACTATCCACGCGATCTCTGAGTTCGATTACGATTCGCTGGGCAGTCTTTTTTCCCACGCCCGGGATTCGGGTTAATAAATCGGCCTGCCCTGACCGAATCTGACGTTTCAGCTCGGAGGTGGGCAGCGATGAAAGTGCCGCGAGAGCCAGTTTGGGTCCGATTCCTGAGACACCGATAAACAGGTTGAACAATGTTCGTTCGGAGGCTGTAGAGAAACCGAACAACAGCAGCGCATCCTCCCGGACATGCTGATAACACAGCAGCATCACCTCCTTACCCGGTTCGGGCAGTAACTCGTAGGTGGACATCGGAATAAGGAGTTTGTACCCCAATCCATTGATGTCAACAACTGCTTCTGTCGGCTTCTTTGACGACAATTTACCGGAGATGTATTCAATCATTAAATAACACGTTTACCTTTCGAAACGCTGCACAACCGGCAGCCTGCGGCCCATCCCGAATGCCTTTGCGGTTACCCGAATTCCCGGCGGAGCCTGAACTCTCTTGTATTCGTTCCGGTCTACGGTCGTCAATATCGATCTGATCAACCCGCGGTCAAAACCGGTCGTTTGTTGTATCACGTCCAGGTCCTGTCGTTCTTCAATATACCGCCTCAGAATCTCGTCAAGAATGGGATAAGGAGGAAGAGAATCTTCGTCTTTCTGATCCGGGGCGAGTTCGGCGGACGGTGGCTTTGTAATTGTATTCCGAGGAATGCGATCGAACCCTGCTTTTTTATTGATGTATTCAGCCAACTCGTAAACGATTGTTTTGAAAACATCCGCAAGGACAGCCAGCCCGCCGCTCATATCTCCGTACAATGTCGCGTATCCCATGGAGAGTTCGCTTTTATTCCCCGTGGTCAGCAGCAGGTAATCAAATTTATTCGACAGCGCCATGAGTACGACGCCCCGTGTGCGCGCTTGAATATTTTCTTCAGGTGTCCCGGAAGTTGTGGATTGGAATGATGGCTTCAACATCTGCGAAAAGGCGTCGACAGCGGGCCGGATCGATATCGAATCACAATCTATTTTCAGGTTCTTGGCAAGGGCCAATGAGTCATCCACAGAGCCTGCCGATGAATACACAGATGGCAATGTTACGCCTGTTACGCGATCCGCACCAACTGCATCTACTGCGATTGCACACGTGACCGCGGAATCAATTCCACCCGATAAACCGACGAGAATCTTCGAAAAAGCGTCTGTTTTGTCG
>SMXK01000032.1 GCA_004356265.1 Bacteroidota bacterium | reverse complement strand
TTGGCCGAATACAACGTCATGGGCCCGAAGATTGCGACCGAAACTACCGGCAATACACTCTATACCTACGCAACCGACGCAGCACTGGTTCAGTACAACGAAGCCTTCGGCAACCATGGCCCGGCCACCGACATTGATCATGGCGGATTCGACGCGGACTACGGCAGCCGGGATACGGAATTTCGCTACAACTATTCACATGACAATAACTTTGCCTTCGCAATCATGCGCAAGTACCACGACGGCATGCGAATTCATCACAACATCAGCGTGAACGAACGCTTCGGATTTATCCACTATGGCTTTGCAGATGTCAGTGCCATCACCGATATGGTGGTCAGCAACAACACATTCTATTCCACCAGTGCTGACATGAGACTTTTCATGAATTTCGGGCCGCCACGCGAGGCGATTGACACGACGGTTGTTGACAATATCTTCGTGTTTGCTGGAGAAGGTGCAAGTTGGGGCTCCGTACCAACTGCAGAGCGCGGCATGGTGTTCGAAAACAACATCGTCATCGGTCTCGAGGATCCGAAATACATCGAACTGACAGCTGATCCGCTTATTTCTGCTCTCGGCGACGGTGGCAGCGAAATTGACATGACGGATTCGCAGCGCCTCAGCGGCTACAAGTTGTGCGTTGGCTCGCCGGCAATCGGCACTGGACGAGAGGGAGATAACGAGGCGCAGACCGATTTTTGGAGCGACCAGATCGCCCGAACGAATATCGGCGCCTATGGCGGACAAGGTGTCGACTGCGATTGAGCGACAATAAGCGACATGCTCCAAGGAAACGTGAAGCAACGATCAAAGATGTTGCTTTGGAGGCGGGCGTGTCGCCGATGACGGTTAGCCGTGTAGTCAATATGAAAGGCAACGTCAAACAAGCTACGGCTGAGAGAATCCAAAGGGCGATAGCGAAAGTCGATTATCGGCCGAATATTGGCGCAAGACGCCTGTCGGGTGGACGAACGTATCAGATACTGATGATCTTCAACAATCCAAACGTTACCTGGACCGCAAAATTGCTGATCGGCATGATGCATGCGTGCCGGAACATTGGCTATCACCTTCTGATCGAGGGTGTCGGAGATTATGAGGGTGACACGATCGGGTTACCCATCGATTACGAGGAAATCACTAAACTGCTGGATCCTTCCCGCATAGACGGAGTAATCCTGCCACCTCCGATCTGCTTCGACAGGCGACTCCTGGAAATTGTCCGAGAAAAGGCTGTCCCATGCGTTCGGATCGCCGGTACGCCTGCGCAGGATATTCAGTTGCGCGTCAGCATCGATAATTTCGCTGCGGCCTATGAGCTCGCCAACTATTTTATTTCGGAAGGGCATGAGAACCTGGCAATCATTAAAGGTCCCGGTGATTACGTGGCCTCCGCGCTAAGGTTTGAAGGTTTTTCGGCGTCAATCCGCGACCACGGCTTGAAACTTTCACCCTCCAATATCCAGACCGGTAATTTTGACGTCCAATCCGGCAATGAATGTGCCCGTGAGTTATTGCGCCTGAAGGATCGCCCGACAGCCATTTTTGCGAGCAATGATGAGATGGCTGCTGGCGTCTTATCCGCTGCGCAGGAATCAAGAATACGCATCCCGGAAGAGCTCAGTGTTGCAGGATTCGATGACGCGCCAATTGCGCGGTCGGTTTGGCCAAAGCTGACAACGATCCGCCAGCCGTTGAGGGCCATGGGTGAAAAATCCGTTGAGCTTCTGGAAAGCTACATTCGACAGATCAACAACGAGTCGGACGAGACCGTGCAATCCAACGTCTTACTCGATTACGAATTGAAAGTGAGGCAATCAAGCGGTACATGCCCTATTGCTAAACATTGAGGTCAGATTCTATGCAGTACGCTCTTCGTCGCTGGAACAGTTATCTTCGGCTGCTTGCGGTCAGCTGCCTGATGCTTATTGTCAACGGCTGCGCTCCGCAAACATCGGAGGAAGATGAGCCAGTTGTCACCGAACCGCCCAATGTACTGTTTATCGCTGTGGATGACCTGAATGACTGGGTCGGTTACACCGGCACGCATCCGGATACGCGGACACCGCATATCGATGCCCTGGCCGGGCGCGGTACGGTGTTCACCCAGGCTTTCAGCCAGTTTCCACTTTGCGGGCCGTCGCGTGCCAGCCTGTTTTCCGGATTGTTGCCGGGCACACTGGGATTGTTGCAACAGCCCAAGCCGGACTCGCTAGTCGTCGAGGCTGCAGAGAAACACAATACGGCATTACTGCACAGTTACTTCGCGCAGCATGGTTACAAAACGATGGCGGTCGGTAAATTGCTGCATCGGCATCTTCCCGAAGGCAGCGTTGATATGTCCGGCGATCGAGGCGACTGGGACACCATGCCTGACGGCAAGGAAGTCAACTACTTTTCGGAAGATACGCTGACGGACTGGGCCGTCTATCCGGCTCCCGAGCAGGAAATGTCCGATGCGACGGCTGCCGCCTGGGCCGTCGAGCGTTTGCAGGAAGAGCACGATCGCCCGTTTATGCTGATGGTCGGGTTCCTGCGTCCGCACGTGCCGTGGTACGTGCCGCAACGCTATTTCGATGCGATTGGCAATTCCGAGTTGGTCACCCCGCCACCCTACAAAAAAGACGATCTTGACGACGTTCCGAATTACGCGATCGGCCTCAATTTCGTAAATCACATGCCGAGAACCGAATGGGCGAAGGAAACAGGCGTGTACCAGGACATCATTCACTCATACCTGGCGAGCGTGAATTTTGCTGACTACTATGTCGGACAGGTACTCGATGCACTGGAAAGCAGCCCCTACGCGGAAAATACCATCATTGTGCTGTTTTCAGACCATGGATATTTCATTGGCGAGAAGAATACGTTCCAGAAACACGCCTTGTGGGAGCGTGCCAATAAGGTTCCGCTGATCATCGCCGGACCGAACCTGCCGCAAGGTGAAAGTCGTGCCCAAACGGTCGGCCTGATTGACATCTACCCCACCCTGCTGGACCTGGCCAACCTGCCCGCGAATCCGGTCAACCAGGGCCATAGCCTGGTGCCCTTGCTGGGCGACGCGGACGCGTCCTGGGACTACCCGGCAATTACCCAGTATCGACGCACCGGCGACGATGATGTCGTGAGGTTTGGGCAAGCAATTCAGTCCGGCCCCTGGCGCTACAGCCTGTATGCCGATGGCAGTGAAGAACTCTACAATCACGAGGACGATCCCAACGAGTGGACCAACCTGGCGGCTGCTCCGGAATCTGCAATGCAGCACCGCGAGCTGATGGACAGTCTCAAAAATCAGCTACCGGCTGACTTTTTCGAATTGATGGATGATGAACAGGAAGACCAATAGAGACATACAGCGATCAATTCGCGTAATCGCGCTCATCGCTCTGGCTACTTTTTGCACCAGCGGCTGCTCCGGACCGACAGGATCCAGTGCCTTACCGCCAATGCACATTTTCTTGCTGGCCGGCCAGTCAAACATGGCCGGAAGAGGAGAGCTGTCGGAAATAGACCGCACCCCTCATCCGCGAGTATTTGTTTTAGACAAGAATGACAAGTGGGTAATCGCGACCGAGCCGCTGCATTTCGACAAACCAAAAGTAAGAGGAACAGGACCGGGGCTGGCATTTGCGAAAGAGATCGCAAAACAGAATCCTGAGATCAGAATAGGGCTCGTTCCGACCGCAGTCGGTGGCTCGGGTATTGAGACCTGGGCACCGGGCGGCTACCACGAAAAAACCGGCCTCTACCCCTGGGACGATGCTGTTCGTCGACTTCGCGTGGCCATGCAGTCAGGCGAGCTTAAGGCAATTCTTTGGCACCAGGGCGAATCGGACTCAAGGCCGGAGCGGGCACCGCAGTATGAAAAGAGATTGCATGACCTGATCCGCCGTTTTCGCAACATTGCCAGTGACGAACAGCTGCCGTTCATCATCGGTCAACTCGGTCAATTCAAAGAATGGTCCGACGGCAGGCAGCTCGTCAATGCCGTGCATGAAAACGTACCGGCACAAATCGAGCGCACGAGGTTTGTCTCTTCGGATGGCCTGACAGATATCGGTGATGGCACGCACTTTGATGCACGGTCGGCGCGGGAGCTTGGCCGTCGATATGCAGACGCTTATGCCGACATTTTGCACTAGAAACAGACGCCGAATATGAAACAATTCATCGCCCTTTATTCATTGATGGTTTTCCCAGCCCTGGGCACAGCGGACACTGCCGAGACATTGCGGGAGTTCGACGCATACCTGGACACAACGGCCAGCCAGTTGGGAGACAGCCCTTTCGCCGCGGTGGTCAGCAAGAACGGGGAAATTATTTACGAGCGTTACTATGATGGACAAGGCGTTTTAGACCGGGCCGTGAATGAGCATTCCCGCTGGCAGGTCTTTTCCATTACGAAGAGCTTTGTTTCGGCACTGGTTCTGAACTTATGCGAGGACGGGCTCCTTTCGCTTGATGATCCGGTCAGTAAATACGTGCCGGCGTTCCGCGAGCACGGTGATGGACCGTTCGATCGACGAGCCGTTACGATTCGGCATCTGTTGTCTCACACTTCAGGGACGGCTGTTGAAGGCAACAAAACGCCGGAATCCCTGCCGCCGAGCTTTGACATTATCCAGATAATCACGGCACCCGGCACCGGTTTCAAATATTCGAGCCTCGGGATGCTGATCCTTGAGCGAACGCTTGAAGCCGCGAGCGGCAAGGATCTGGATACCCTTTTGAATGAAAAAATCATCGAACCACTGGGCCTGGAATCAACAGGCTATGTTTATCCCGGATCGGCCACGGTGCAGGTGTTGCCACTGAAGAAAGATCTTTTCCACTATTCACAGAGCGGGAGAAGAGCAAGCGCGGGACTTTACACCACCGCCCGCGATCTCAACACCTTCGGACAGTTTTGGCTGAATCCGGAATCGGTGTTTTCCACGGAGCTGAGGCAAGAAGTCTGGACATACCACGGAATGCGGGAGTCCGACGGTGCGCGCTATGGATTGATGTGGTGGCTCTTTGAAAACGACGGCGGTTACGTGATGTCAGGTAGGGAATCTAAAATCAACGCCGTAATTCCCGGAACAAATTCAGTTATTACAGTAATACGCTATCCTCAGGCGAGGGCAGCGAAAGAATACAGTTTCGCAGAAGATAAGCGAGCTCTGGTCCTGTTCGGCAATCGTATGTAGGCTGGGCAGGAACTACCTTAGGGGACATGAAGCAGGTCATTTGTTGATATGTCAAAGAAATTACTGTTCGTTATATTCTCGTTCGTGCTGATTGCCATTCTTCCCACCTGGGCCAATGCACAATCGGCGCCAGCTAATGATACGCACCCCAATGTATTGTTCATCGCTATCGACGATATGAACGACTGGGCCGGGTTTTTGAACACCCATCCGCAGGTTCAAACACCTCATATGGACGCCTTGGCTGCAGAGGGCGTGTCTTTTACCAACGCTCACGCTCCGGCCCCTATCTGCGGCCCTTCCCGTACCGCGATCATGAGTGGACTTTGGCCAACGTCCAACGGTATTTACACCAATGCCATTAACTACCGAGAAGATGTGCCTCATCTGATTAGCATGCCGGAATATTTTCGCCAAAACGGTTATCACGTCATGGGCGCTGGAAAAATATTTCATGCTGGGGCATCAAGAATTCCCATAGATGCTTTCGACGAGTATGGGGAGGCAGGCAGTTCCTCAGCACCGTTTACAAGAGAAGAGTTGGATATTGAGGCGCAAAAGCCGTTCAACCTGGTGGTCAAGAATGGAAAAGAGTTCCGGCTTCCCCTCAATGGTTTTCCCGCCGACCGGCATTGGAGAAGCACCAATACGTTCGATTGGGGGCCAGTGGACCTTCCCGATGAGATGTTTTCCGATACCAAAACGGCCAATTGGGCGATCGATAAGCTTCAGCAAGAACAGGAAAAGCCTTTTTTCCTGGCCGTTGGTTTTCACCGCCCTCATCAACCTTTATTCAACCCGAAACGCTTTCACGATCTGTACCCCCCGGAATCGGTCGTCCTGCCACAAACGCTTCCGGACGATCTGAGCGATTTGCCACGTGCAGGCAAGGAATATACGAAAGTCGCCGTTACTTCCGGCTTGCATAAGAGTGTCGAACAATACGGGGAATGGGAAAATGCCGTTTCTTCCTATCTCGCGGCCATTTCTTATGTGGATGAACTGGTCGGCAATATCATGACGGCGCTGAAAATGAGCGACTACGCCGACAATACGCTGGTCGTATTGTGGTCGGATCACGGTTGGCACCTGGGGGAAAAAGAACATTGGGGCAAAGCGACCGGCTGGTACAGGTCGACTCGAATACCGATGGTCATTGTTCCGCCTAAGAATCAATTGCCTGAGGGTTTTGAACCGCATAGTACGAGCGCTCGCATGGTCAATCTGCTGGATCTCGCCCCGACCATCGCGGACATGACGAAGATACCGATCAAAAAAGAGTGGGAGGGAAACAGCCTTTTGCCTTTGATAAGAAATCCCGATCAGGAATGGCAGACTTATACACACACAACTTTTGGCCGAGGAAATCACACTATTAGCACGCCTCGCTGGCAGTACATTCACTATTTCGATGGAGGCGCAGAGTTATACGATCTTCAGCGAGATCCGGACGAGTTCGTCAATTTGGCCAATGATCAAAAGTACGCCGAGGTACAGGAGCAACTACACCAGTACTTACCCAAAGAACCACAGTGGGAGTATTTCGTTCGCTACCACAATTTCAAAGCGGTCGTCCCGGCTGACGGTTCACCCATGCTGTTGTTCAATCTGGCCTTTCAAAATCAGCACAATGAAGAGACGAGTGTCACCGAAGACTATCCGCACATTGTGACCAAGATCGAAGACTGGCTGGCCAAAGAGCAGCCCGATTCCAAATACCTCTCGATGGCTAATTGAATTTGTAGAATTTTAAGAGAAGTCTTTTATCAAAATTTACTTTAATTACTGTAGCAATTCTTGTCACTCCGAGCACTCGAATGTTCTTCTCCGGATAGGTCAGTTGGACAGGACACTACGCAGGAGCCCGCAAGGTTCGCAGTGACTAGCGGATTAAATTCCTTATAGGTTGAATCCATACATCCCCAGACAAGTGGAACCGGCGACATCCCGTTAATCAAGCTGTCTACTCTGTCAAAATTTTCTTTGTAGAAATCACTGGGCAATGCCTTTCCAAAAAAATTGAAATCCGAGAAATCCAGCAATGCCTCCCAACTCTCTACATTATGATGATGGCCTCCCTGTCGGTAGAAATTACCTATCTTGTCCGGGACTCCAAAAAATTTATATACCTCCCGCGCAGCTTCTGTCGTTTGCTGAGCCCCCCAGGGATTGGCCCACTCATCATGCAGACCATCCGTACAAAGCAAAGGACGGGGAGCTACCAGGGCCTTAAGAAAATGCTGGTCAAATGGCAGCCGGTTCACTCTCCTTGCAAAATCGTCAAATCTGGGTTGGAACCAGTAATCGTATTTATCGTCCCGC
>SMXK01000031.1 GCA_004356265.1 Bacteroidota bacterium | reverse complement strand
TAAACGAACAAATTGCCATGTTGCCTTCCGCCGCCATTTGCAGAAATCGTTCAAGTCGCGCAGACGAATGTTCAGGTCCCTGACCCTCAAAGCCGTGCGGGAGTAACAGAACGAGGTTGCTGTGCTGGTCCCATTTTTCGGCGGCAGCAGACAGAAACTGATCAAAAATGATCTGAGCTCCATTGGCGAAGTCACCGAACTGGGCCTCCCAGATCACAAGTGCATCAGGCTTCGAGACAGAATATCCGTATTCGAATCCGCAAACGGCATACTCAGAAAGCAGACTGTCGTATACGGAAAATTGATTCTGCGTGTCGCTGATGTGATTCAAAGGGATGTACTCGGCGTTCGTATTTTGATCGTACACAACGGCATGGCGATGACTGAACGTACCGCGTCTGGAGTCCTGACCGGACAAACGAACACGTATGCCCGACTGTAAAAGCGTTCCGAACGCCATCATCTCGGCGAGAGCCCAATCGATCCGGTTTTCGTCCTGCATGGACGTTTTGCGCTTCGCGAACTGCACGCGGAGTTTCTTGTGGACGGCCAGATCCTCTGGAAATACAGTCAATGCAACGAGCACTTTCTCCATGTCCTCCAGCGATGTGGCAGTCTCAACCACAGGTATCTGATATTCGGGGAGAGGGTCGGTAGAGAGCTCGGCAAGGATCGGAGCAGTTCGTTCTTTAACTTCTTTAGTGCTTTCGAAGGCTTCCTGCAATCTGGACTTGTAGTCATTGAGTATTTTTTCAGCACTCTCGACGGTCATGTCACCACGGCGTAGCAACAACTCGGTGTAAATTTTACGTACCGATCTCTTTCCTTCGATTTTCTTATACAGAACCGGCTGCGTGTACGTAGGGTCATCACCCTCATTGTGGCCTCTCACCCTGAACGAAAGCATGTCGATGACAACGTCTTTCCCGAATTCCTGCCGGTAGTCCAGCGCCATCCGGGCAATTCTGATACACGCTTCGGGATCATCTCCGTTAACGTGGAAAATCGGTGCCTGTATCATCCTCGCTATGTCGGTGGCGTACGTCGAACTGCGGGCGTCATCGGGGCCAGTTGTAAATCCGATCTGATTATTTATTACCAGGTGGATCGTTCCGCCGGTCCGATACCCGGGCAACTGACTCAGGTGGAGCGTTTCTGCGATAACTCCCTGGCCGGCAAACGCAGCGTCTCCATGAATCAGGAGTGGAATGACGGCTTTCAAGACGTCTCCCTGGTGGCGCTGCAGGTGTTCAAGTTCCTCTTCGATTTCATTCGCATCGCCAGCCTGGGCGCCGGAGCGGTTGTGCATTATGCGAAGCGCTTCCTGTTTTGCGCGCACCATTCCTTCCACAACCGGATTTACAGCTTCCAGGTGACTCGGATTGGAGGCAAGCACAACTTTTAATGTATCTCCTGCTGGTGACACGTGCTCACCACTCGATCCAAGGTGGTATTTTACATCACCAGATCCCTGGGTAGTATTCGGGTCAAGATTTCCCTCGAACTCCGAAAAAATCACTTCGTACGGTTTGTTGATGATGTTGGCCAGAACATTCAAACGACCTCGGTGCGCCATACCAATGACAACTTCCTGTACACCCGACTCCGCTGCATCAGACAAAATGCGATCTAAAAGAGGGATGATCGTTTCAGATCCTTCAAGAGAGAAACGTTTGTGTCCGATATATTTGGTGTGCAGAAATGTCTCAAATGCCTCAGCCGCATTTAATTTCTCTAGCATCCGACCTTTTTCGGTGTCAGTCAGCGGCCGTTCGGTGCCATTGGGTTCGATGCGATTTTGAATCCAATGTTGTTCTTCCGGAACCGAGATGTGCATAAATTCGACACCGACTTTTTTCGAGTACGAAGCACGAAGAATGTCCAGAATCGTCCGAAGCGGAAGCAGGTCACTTCCACCGAGTCCACCAGTGACAAATTCTCTGTCCAGATCCCATATTGTCAAACCATACGTGGCTGGGTCGAGCTCAGGATTGTAATTCCACTCATATCCAAGTGGGTTTACGTCGGCCTGCAAATGTCCTCTAACCCGGTACGCGCGGATCAACTGTAAAACACGCGCCTGCTTCCGGATCATGTCGATCTCGGTGCGTTTATCGGACATGCCAACGTGTGGTGTTGTGTCGGCGGCCAATTTGAACGGAGGCAGCGGGATTGCCATGTCCTGAAAAATCAGGTCATAAAAATCGTGTTCTCCGCGTAAATACTGTTCAATTCGGGACAGAAACGCGCCACTCTCAGCGCCCTGAATTACGCGATGATCGTAGGTAGACGTGATGGTCATGATCTGAGAAATACCGGTCCGACTCATCATGTCTGGGGGAATAGCGTAGTATTGGGCTGGGTACGCAATCGATCCGATTCCGACAATTACACCCTGGCCTGGCATCAGTCTCGGAACACTCATGTCGGTCCCGATCATCCCGGGATTCGTGATCGTGGCCGTAGTCCCGGTCAGATCGGCAACTTCAAGCCGGCCCGCCCGTGCCCGCCGGACCAGATCGTTGTACGCTCCCAGGAGCGTTGCAAAGTTCATTGTCCCGGCCTTTTTGATGTTTGGCACGAGCAGCAGGCGTTTGCCTCTCTTTTCCACATCAATGGCCAATCCGAGGTTAATTGCACTCGGAATTACATGCATCCCAGAGTCATCAGAGGCCCGGAACGTAGTATTCATATTTGCGAAATCATTGAGCGCCTTCACAATCGCGAATGCGATGATGTGCGTATATGAAATTTTTTCACCGCCAATATTTCGCTGATGTGTATTGAGCAAAATGCGATTTTCCGCCATCAGTTTTACGGGCACATCTCGAACGGACGTGGCTGTCGGGACGCCGAGGCTGGCCTCCATATTTTCGACAATCCTGGCCGCTGCGCCGCGGATAGGTTTTTCTTCGAAGGGTGGATCCGCTGGCGGGGCCGGGGCATCGGGCTGAGGCAGCAAAACGGCGCCTGCCACCTGGTCGTCAGGCGGAGCAACGACTGGAGTGCTGGCTCTGAGCGCGGTTTCACCCGCGCGCCTTGCCAGAAACGATTCGGAAGGCTGGTAATCAGAGAAAAATTCCTGCCAGACGTCTCCGACGCTTTCGGGGTCTTCCAGAAACTGAGCGTATAGCTCCTCGATGTATCCAGTGTTAAATCCTAAGTTGCTCACAGCTTCACCTTTTCAGGTGCTGATGGGTTGGTGGGTATTCAGATTAATACGTTTGAAACAATGTCACACTTCAAAAAGTCGTTCGCTAACTCCGTTCCTGACAGAAGGATTCCATCCAATGCGTCGGCCAAACAGTCCGTACTATAACCAGCCATTTTGTCTGTACCAGCTAATTGTGGTCTCCATCCCCGGCCACAGATCAATATCCGGATTGTAGCCTAATTCTGAAATCGCTTTTGAACTGTCACACATCGTACAGGCGTAGCGAATTTCGGCCGCTTTTTCTTTATTCAGTGGGGGATAGGTATCTGTAAGTTTCCCATAGAATTCGGAGGCTGCTCCGATATAGCTGACAAGAAAAAGTGGAATCGGTATGGTCAGAACCCTGCGTCCAAGAGCGGTCGCTGAAGCATCTCGGATTTCATGCCATGAATAATTCCGGGGACTGCCAAGGAAATACGTTTTGCCGATTCCGGCTTTCGAAACCATAGACGCCATCATTCCGCTGACCAGATCGTCGACATGAACGAGAGACAAGGCCGGCTCTTTGCCTGATCCGAGAATAGGACAAAACCCGGTATTCAGGGTCTTGAAAAAAGTGAAGATATCTGATTCCCGCGGTCCATACACCGCCGGAGGTCTGACTGTGCACATGGGAAGATCATCGTGAAACGGGACGATCACCGACTCCATCTCCTGCTTACTTCGTCCGTACATCGAGACAGGGTCGAGTTCAGACGATTCATCGGCCACGCCGCTGGTTCCCCGGCCAACGACGGCAAGACTGCTCGTGATCAGCACGTTCTCGACGGTTGGCGCGCTGGTCCGGATGGCCTCAAGAAGATTCACAGTACCGGATACGTTCGCACTTTCAAACACTTCCCATGAGGTGGCACGTGTTAAAGCGGCAATGTGGGCTACATAATTAACGCCGCGCGAACCCTCTTGCAAGGCCTCGTCGCTGAACAGGTCACCTTTCACGACAGTGATTGGAAGACCCTCAAGGAATCGCTTTGATGTCCGCACCAGACATCTGACATCAGTACACCCTGATTCTATTAGTCGTTCTACGAAATGACTGCCGACGAAGCCCGTGCCTCCGGTGACGAAAACACTTTTCCCGCTCAGATCAAAAGCTGCTGAATTGTTATCCATTGGGTCGAGCACGCAGTTTTACTACGTTTTCGATGTGATAGGTGTGAGGAAACAGGTCAACGGGCTGGACAGCCTCGATTTCGAATACATCTTTCATTTTAGCCAGGTCTTTTGCCTGAGAAATCGGGTTACAGCTGACGTAAACGAATCTTTCGGGCCGAAGACGAATGATTTGATCCACAACTTTCGGGTGCATTCCTGCTCTCGGCGGGTCAACAATAAGGACGTCGGGGCGACCATGCTCTTCGATAAAGTCTTCGCGGAATAACTTCATCATATCCCCTGTGATAAACGTCACGTTCTTGACACCATTTGCTTCGGCGTTGCGGCGTGCATTTTCGGTGGCCGCTTCGATGAGTTCCACTGCGGTGACGTGGGCAACTTTTTCGGCTATGTAAATCGAAATCGTACCCGCGCCACTGTACAAATCAAAGACGCGGTCGGTAGGTTTTAATTCGGCGAACTCAGCCGCGACCCGATACAATTTCTCAGCCTGATGCGTGTTCGTCTGGAAAAACGCATTGGATGCGATTTCAAAAGTATATCGGCCAATCTTGTCAGTAATTACGCCGGATCCGTAAATGGTGCGAATTTCCTCACCGAATGCGGTCTGCGCGACGGACGTATTTATAGTGTTGACAAACGTACTTACTTCAGGGAATTCATCTTTGAACAGGGCAGCGCACGCTTCCATGCGCTCTTCATTGTATCCGTTGGTGACCAGGTTCACCATGAAATCGGACGTGTTCGCAGACTTTCGCAATACCAGGTGCCGCAGGAATCCTGTGTGATTCCTGATATTCCAGGGTTTCCACTCCAGTTCTCTGGTGAACGATCGGAACCGGTTCAGAAGACGTTCGCCCTCCTCTGAGTGCAGGTGGCATTCTTTGAGATCTAACACCTTTGAAAAATTACCAGGTACGTGCAGCCCAAGCGCATAAGACTTGTCGAGCGGTTCGCCGGATTTTATTTCCTGATCAGTGAGCCAACGGTCGGCACTGAATGAGAATTCCATTTTGTTCCGGTACCTGAAAACGCGGTCAGCGCCGATTACTTCGTTTACCGAAATACCATCCAATCCACCTTCTCTTCGAAGGGCGTCTTCTATGCTCTGTCGTTTAGCGGCAAGCTGCGCATCGTAAGACATATGCTGCCACTTGCAGCCCCCACACGTCCCGAAATGAAAACATCGAGCTTCGATTCGGTCCGGAGATGGCTCCAGAACCTCGAGAATAGTGGCCTCCGCGAATTTTCTCTTCGCCTTTCGTATTTGAACGCGAAGGCGGTCTCCGGGAATTCCACCCTGAATAAATATTACATAACCGTCGATACGCGTCAGAGATTTACCTCTGTCGGCTACCTTTTCGACAACCAGTTCCAGTACTGATCCACGTTTTATCACAGTCGCGGTGGTGGTGGGTGAGTGTTAACGGGAGGCGCGAATTAAAACACGCGATAGAAGACAATGTAATTGAGCTTCCATATTAGTTCGGTTCGATAAATTCGTTCCGTGCAGCCCGAAAATAAGGGAAAAGGCGGATTCATATCAGAAGGTATGACCAAATCCAAAATGGATGACCGGCTCCGAGAACCCATCAGGCCACAACTCTCCCTTCCGGACCGGATCGTGTACTTTCGAAGCAAAATCAAGCCGTACCACCAGGTAGTCCCAGGCCAACCTGAATCCGAAGCCCGCCCCAATTCCTAATTCGGTAAAAAATTCGTCAGCGCGGAATCGTCCTGCCACTGGTCCCGGATTGCGAGGACCGAACCACACATTTCCAGCATCCATAAAAACTGTGAAAATCCAATTTGCTGAAAACACATCTCTGAAAACAGTGTGTCGTAATTCTATAGATCCTTCGAGCTTGATTTCGCCGCCGAAAATATTGGTGTTCAGGCTTTCATTTTTGTCGTCCTCAGTCTGGATACTTGCCGAACCAGGACCCAGTTCGCTCAGGTGCCAGGCGCGAACGCTGGATGATCCACCGCTGAAAAATCTTCTCGACAGGGGAATGACGGGCGCTTCGCCGTAAGGGTGTGCAGCACCGACAATTATTTTCCACGCAAAAACGGATAACGTGTTTAACCGAATATATTTACGCACATCAACGACGCCACGGATGTATTGTCCGTAAAAAAGTCTGTTGGATGACCCGGTCGCTCCGAAAATCGGAAGTCCCGGGAGGCTCCCCTCCAGGGTGTCTGGAGTGAAAATAAATCGGTCCAGTAAAAATCCGATATTGCCACCTGCTTCAAGACCGACCTCATAAACGTGACCGTTTTCACGTCTGAGAAGATTCAAGTCTGTTTGTCGCAGCGTCAGTCGCAGTGCGTCGTTGAACTGGGGCTCGGTATAGTCCTGGATAATTCGAGCGCGTTGATTCGGGTCGTCGATGGTGTCTAGAATGTCGTCGAGAAAGGATTCCCGAAATCCTTCAAGCGTATCCGGATTGCTGACGGTTAACTCCAGCAGGTCAAAGAATGACGTAAATGTTCTGGAGTGTTTCAATTCGAACCGGTACCGCGCTTGGCCGCGGCCACGAATAATCAGGAACAAGGCATCACGGCGAGCCGCCAGAAACGAAATCGTTACGTGAGATAAAACATTTTCGAGATCCAGAAGTGATTCCAGGCGGCCCATCGGCCAGGTCAACCGGGGAAATGCAAGATTCGCTCCGACTTCCCATTGAGCCGACGAAAAACCTTTCGAGGCATCAAGTTCGGACGTGAGGCTGGTGGAGGCGTTTACGCTGAAATTTTCACCGCCACCAAATAAATTGAAATTATTGTATGTCACACCAACCCCAAAACCCCATTCATTTTTGTTTCCCTCGAATGAATCGTTACGCTGCAGAATGAAGGTCTGGAGCCGCATTTGATGACGCGGACGTGTTTGAATGGAGAAACGGTGGGGAAGTCGTGGCGCCGCCCCCGGAGTTGTCGTTTCAATCGTCTGGGGCTCAACACTCTGAATATCGGTGAAGGCGAGTGCTCGAATGCCGTCAAGTCTTCGTTTTGTGGCGATCAGTTTGCTCTGATCATACCAGTCGCCGGGAGCGAATTTCAGATTATCTCGTAGCGGTTCGAAAGTCAGTCGGCGTTCTGCCTTAAACCCTGCTGAAATGATTCCGCCCTCGACACCGGAAACAGAGCTTTTTACCGAGTCAACGACTTGACGATCATCCGCACCAGGTTCAGTTCCGTTAACTGCAAACAGAACATCCCCAAATCGGTATCGTGGACCGAGTTTTACGTCAATCGTGACGTCAACTGTATCGGGCGAAATCGTGTATACGACCGCGTGTATTGAATCCCTGGTTACGGCAGCGTATCCCTCTACGTGGAGGGCCGTCAATAACCGACGCCACTCTTCGGTAAGGAGCGGACCAGAATACCGATTGTTTTGAAGCGAATGAACCAGAGGATCCGGCATACTCTCGTCTACGTCCAGATCCAGCAATGAACCTCGGGCAATCCGGACTTTTTGATCGTGTGACAAGGAGTCAAGGCCGTTGTATTTGAAGTTCCGAATAAACGTCGGAGGGCCAGCCTCGATATGATACACGATGGATACTTTATTGGACGTTCCGTTGCGGGTGACTGCGGCAGAGATTGCAGACTGCTGAAAGCCCTCATCCAGAAAGTAAAAAAGTTGAAGTCGTTCCAGGTCGTTCGCGACAGTTGTAGAATCGAACAAGGCAGGCGGTTCACCGGTCGCCTTGAATGCCTTTCCTATTCCGTTGCCCCCGAGGGTGTTCTCTCCGAACTTATACAACCAGAGCCACCATGTCGCGCCCGGGATGCCCAGTAATTCACGATTGGGTTTTGACCGGACACGGAGTTCAAGGATGGGCCGCTTAAAAAATAAATCCCCCTCAAACGACACGT